>NZ_JAVIHI010000011.1:0-64580 GCF_036680365.1 Streptococcus sp. SS-4456
TAGATTTCGATTTTGTCTTCATAGCTCAATTTCATAAAAATAGCACCCCAAATGTTAGATTTTTTCTGTCTAACTTTTGGGGTGCAGTTCAGTAATCTAGCATGGTTTTTACTTATTTCTCCTCAAAAAATGCATCATAGAGGGCCTTGAGAGCCTTCTCTTTTTCTTCTGTTTTGACAACGAACATAACGGAAACTTCGCTGGCACCTTGCGAAATCATGGCCAGGTTGACATTTTGTTGAGAAAGTGCAGCCGTTGCAGTAGCAGTTACACCGACATGGCTCTTCATATTTTCACCAACAATCATGATGGTAGAGAGCCCATGTTCAATTTCTGCCTTATCAACTTCTAGTTTGGTCTTGAGTTGACGAAGGATTTCTTCCTCCTTGATAGGCGTTAACTCACGCTCGCGGAGAACGATAGATAGGTCATCAATACCAGTCGGCATATGTTCAAACCGTATATTGAGATCTTCAAGAATTTGCAGAACCTTGCGCCCAAAACCAACTTCACGGTTCATCAGGTACTTAGACATATTGATACTTACGAAGTCATCATCTGCTGCGATACCAACAACAGGAACGGTTTCTTCAGTGTGTTTGTGAACAATACGAGTGCCAGGATGACCAGGGTTATTGGTATTTTTAATAACCAATGGAATGCGACCGCGATAGGCCGGGAGAAGAGCCTCATCATGGAGCACGGAGAAGCCGGCATAAGCTAATTCGCGCATCTCACGATAAGTCAATTCCTTGATAGAATGTGGATTTTTGATAATACCAGGATGGGCAGCAAAGATACCATCTACATCAGTAAAGTTTTCGTAAAGATCAGCCTTTACCCCTGCTGCTACGATAGAACCAGTGATGTCTGACCCTCCACGTGAGAAGGTACAAATTTGATTGTCAATCGTAACACCAAAGAAACCAGGAATAATCAAGATTTCATCTGAGTTACGCAGTTCTTCAATTTTATCATAGCTTGATGGAAGAATGCGGGCATTGCCAGGCTCAGAGCTGACGAAAATGCCAGCCTTCTTGGGATGGACATAGCGTGCGGGCAGTCCCTTGTAGGTGAAATACTCAGCAATCAACTTAGCATTGTTATCTTCACCAGCTGCCAAGAATGCATCGTAAAGAAAATCGTTGTTCTCAATTGGCAAACTTGCTAAATCCTTGATGCTTTCGGCAATTTTCTTCATGCTCTTTGCAGGGAAACCAAGTTCATCCACCATCGCCTGGTAGCGGTTGATAATCCATTCTTGACTTGCAGTAACATCTTTTCCATGGATATAGTCCTTGTAGTACTTAATCAAGGCATCTGTAACCTTTGTATCTTCAGCGTTTCGTTTGCCAGGTGCTGAAACAACGACAAAGCGACGCTCAGGATCGGATTGGACAATATTGAATACTTTTTCTAATTGACTAGCAGAAGCGAGAGAACTTCCGCCAAATTTAATCACTTTCATCTGTAACTCCTAGGATATTTTTTTCTATTATAGCAGAATAGTAAGGGATTGTCAGTACTTATAAGCAAATCTTATGGCTACTGGTCTTTAAAGCGAACAATTGCTCTCTCGAAAATTTTCTGAAAACAAAAAACTTCCGCCTATGTTACAATAGATAGGAATAGGAGAAAGACATGGTAAAAGCAATTATTTTTGATATGGATGGTGTCCTGTTTGATACGGAAACGTTTTATTTTCACCGTCGAATTGATTTTCTAGCTACTAAGGGCTTATCAGTAGAGCACTTGGAACCATCTATTTTTGTTGGTGGAAGAGCCAGCCAAATGTGGAAGCGGATTTTAGCAGATGATTATGAAAATTGGGATGTGCCAGCCTTAGAAGCGGAATATCGGCTCTATAAGGAAGAACGTCCAACACCTTATGCTGAGCGCCTGTTTCCAGATGTAAGAGATAGTCTGGAGCGTTTGGCTACTAAAGGCTTACCTCTGGCATTGGCCTCCAATACAGATAAGGCAGATATTGAACGAGCCTTGTCTGAAGTAGGGATTAGAAAGTATTTTGAATATGTATTTTCTGGTATGGACTGTCAAGCACCAAAGCCACATCCAGCAGTGTATGAACAGGCAGTCCAAGCTTTAGGAGTGGATAAAAAGGATATTTTGGTCTTTGAAGACAGTTCTAAGGGGATTGCTGCAGCAAAAACGGCAGATCTGACTGTCTGGGCTATTCGGGATCGGTATTACGGTATCGACCAGTCACAAGCTGATAGGTTAGTAGATAGTTTAGGACAGGCAATGAATGACTTAGATGTTTAATAGAAAAAGTTGGTTTTGCCAGCTTTTTTTCGGATGTCACACTATATTTTTGGAAAAATAGTGACAAATTGCAAATCTGTGCTAGAATGAGATACAAGAGTTTGAAATTTGATATTCAAATGTTTTAACGATCAAATCATTTTCAAAGGAGAAGAGATGACCTACCAAACAATTTCCTATCAGGTAACAGGAAGTCTTGCCGTTCTAACCTTTAATCGTCCCGATGTTGCCAATGGTTTTAACATCCCAATGTGTGAAGAAATTCTTGAGGCTATCGAAGAGACGGCTCAGAATGACCAAGTTCATTTCTTGCAGATTGAAGCAGCAGGTCACATTTTCTCTGTTGGTGGAGATTTGGTCGAGATGAAGCGAGCAGTGGATGAGGACGATATTCCTTCTCTTGTGCGCATCGCAGAGCTGGTGAATGATATCTCCTTCGCCCTCAAGCAACTACCTAAAGTTGTCATTATGGTTACCGATGGAGCAGTAGCGGGTGCGGCGGCTAATATGGCAGTGGCAGCTGATTTTGTTATTGCCTCCACCAAGACCAAATTTATCCAAGCTTTTGTTGGCGTTGGGTTGGCTCCAGACGCAGGTGGTATTTTCCTGCTCAGTCGTGCCATTGGAGCCAATCGTGCCAGTCACTTGGCCATGACAGGAGAGGGATTGTCTGCGGAGAAAGCCCTAGAATACGGGATTGTCTACAAACTGGTTGAGCCAGAAAAGTTGGAAAAGACTGTTCAACAGGTTATCAAAAAACTCATGCGTGGCTCTATTAACTCTTATGTTGCCATAAAGCAACTGGTCTGGGAAAGTCAGTTCAAGGACTGGGAATCCTATCGCCGCTTGGAATTGGACTTGCAAGAAAGCTTGGCTTTTAAAGAAGATTTTAAAGAAGGTGTTCGGGCCCACGCTGAGCGGAGAAGACCAGTATTCACAGGAAAATAATTTAATTTTTTAGAAAAAATGTTTGACATTCAAATTATTTTAGCTTATACTTTGATTATCAAAGTAAAGGAGACCTGTTTTGGAAGATTCAAAAATCAATGAATACCTGACCGCTATATTTAATAATGTGTTGGTGATTGAAGAAACAAGTCTTCGAGGTAGTCGGTTCAATGATATTTCCATTAAAGAAATGCATACCATTGACATCATCGGTGAAATCGCTGGAGCGACGCCGAGCGATGTAGCTCGTACTTTGATGGTCACACTTGGTACGGTAACGACCAGTCTAAATAATTTAGAACGAAAAGGCTATGTTGAGCGAATTCGTTCCACTAAAGATAGACGGGTGGTTCATCTCTATCTGACCAAGAAAGGTCGTCTGGTCTATCGTTTGCACCGAAAATTTCATAATGAAATGGTCAAGCAGATTACAGACGGGATGGATGAGGCAGAATACCAAGTGATGAAAAAAGGGCTCTACAAACTCTATAATTTCTTGGAGGATTTGAAATGAGAACCTTCGCTAAAATCAGTCAGGTTGCCCACTATGTTCCTGAACGAATTGTGAGCAATGATGA
The DNA here is from genome assembly GCF_036680365.1 of Streptococcus sp. SS-4456. Lineage (NCBI taxonomy): Bacteria > Bacillati > Bacillota > Bacilli > Lactobacillales > Streptococcaceae > Streptococcus > Streptococcus sp. SS-4456. Next base: position 3,810 of record NZ_JAVIHI010000011.1, read on the forward strand.
TTTGGCCCAAATCATGGATACCAGCGACGACTGGATTGCAGCACGGACAGGTATTCGACAACGACGAATTACAGTCGATGAGAATACCAGCGATTTAGCCAGTCGTGTTGCCCAAGACCTGCTAGACAAGTCAGGTGTAGCTGCTGAAGCCATTGATTTCATCATCGTTGCTACCATTACACCAGATTCAGCTATGCCGTCAACGGCAGCTCGTGTCCAGGCGGCAATCGGTGCTAAGAAGGCTTTTGCCTATGACCTAGTCGCAGCTTGTTCGGGTTTCGTGTTTGCACTATCCACCGCAGACAAACTGATTTCCTCTGGGATTTACCAAAAGGGAATTGTGATTGGAGCGGAGGTCTTGTCCAAGACTCTTGACTGGACAGATCGTGGGACGGCAGTTTTGTTTGGGGACGGGGCTGGTGGTGTCTTGCTGGAGGCTAGTACTGAGCAGCATTTCCTGGCAGAAATCAACCGAACGGACGGCAGTCGTGGCCTTAGTCTAACCTCTGGCCAGACGGGTCTGCATTCTCCCTTCTCGAAAGAGGGAGGCAACCAACCTTATTTGCAGATGGACGGTAGAGCGATTTTCGAGTTTGCGGTTCGCGATGTGACCAAGACCATTGCAGAGCTACTAGACAGTCAGGGTTTGACTGGTGATGAGGTGGACTATTTCTTGCTTCATCAGGCCAACAGTCGGATTCTGGACAAGATGGCACGCAAGCTGGGCCTTGGTATTGAGAAATTTCCAGCCAATATGATGCACTATGGAAATACCAGTGCGGCCAGCATTCCTATTCTCCTATCGGAGTGTGTGGAGGCAGGTAGTCTACGCTTGGATGGTAGCCAAACGGTTGTATTGGCAGGTTTTGGTGGCGGTCTGACTTGGGGAACGCTACTACTTAAACTTTAGTTAATTCCTTGCCTCTGGCAAGATTAAAAATATTTTTATATAAAAAGGAGCACTATCATGGCAGTATTTGAAAAAGTACAAGAAATCATCGTTGAAGAATTGGGTAAGGATGCTGAAGAAGTAACCCTTACAACAACCTTTGAAGATTTGGACGCGGATTCATTGGATCTTTTCCAAGTTATATCTGAAATCGAAGATGCATTCGACATCCAAATCGATACAGAAGAAGGTTTGACAACTGTAGGCGACTTGGTTGCATATGTTGAAGAAAAAACTAAATAAGATTGCGATAGAAAAGTGCTTGTGAGCATTTTTCTTTGGATAGATAGTTTGATATTCAAAACATTGAAACATCAAACTAATTGTTAAGTGAGGGCCTTGCTCTCGCTTGTTTAGCTAATAGTTTGATGTTCAAATGATTAGCTAAGCAAAGAAAGATTGAGAGAAATATGAAAACAAAGATTACAGAATTATTGAACATTGATTATCCGATTTTCCAAGGTGGTATGGCCTGGGTGGCTGACGGTGACTTGGCTGGCGCAGTTTCAAATGCTGGTGGTTTAGGTATTATCGGTGGAGGCAATGCTCCAAAAGAAGTCGTCAAGGCGAATATTGATAAAGTCAAGTCTATCACAGACAAGCCTTTCGGTGTCAATATCATGCTTTTGTCGCCTTTTGCAGATGATATTGTTGACCTAGTTATCGAAGAAGGTGTCAAGGTGGTGACAACGGGTGCGGGGAACCCTGGAAAATACATGGAACGTTTGCACGCAGCTGGTATTATTGTTATTCCAGTGGTTCCAAGTGTCGCTTTGGCTAAACGCATGGAAAAACTGGGTGTGGATGCCGTCATCGCTGAAGGGATGGAAGCAGGTGGTCACATCGGTAAATTGACCACCATGACCCTGGTTCGTCAGGTTGTTGAAGCAGTATCAATTCCTGTGATTGCTGCAGGTGGTATTGCAGATGGTGCAGGTGCTGCAGCTGCCTTTATGTTGGGTGCAGAAGCTATTCAAGTTGGAACACGTTTTGTTGTAGCCAAAGAATCAAACGCCCATCCAGCCTACAAGGAAAAAGTCCTCAAGGCTAAGGATATTGACACAACAGTATCGGCGTCTGTTGTAGGTCATTCGGTGCGTGCCATTAAGAACAAGCTTTCGACAGCCTATGCGGCTGCGGAAAAAGACTTCCTTGCTGGGAAAATTTCAGCAGAATCCATTGAAGAACTGGGTGCAGGTGCCCTTCGCAATGCCGTTGTAGATGGTGATGTGGTCAATGGTTCGGTTATGGCAGGTCAGATTGCTGGCTTGGTGACCAAGGAAGAAACCTGTGAAGAAATTTTGAAAGATTTATATTTTGGAGCTGCTAAGGTGATTCAGGAACAAGCGAGTCGCTGGGCTTCCGTTGGAGAATAAGATGACAAAAACAGCCTTTCTATTTGCAGGTCAAGGGGCTCAGACACTCGGTATGGCCCGTGACCTCTATGACACCTATCCCATTGTCAAGGAAACTTACGACCAGGCTAGTCAGATTCTGGGCTATGATGTGCGGGACTTGATTGACCATCAGGAAGACAAGCTCAACCAGACCCGCTATACCCAGCCTGCGATTTTGACAACTTCCCTTGCGATTTATCGTTTATTGGCAGAAAAGGGGATTAAACCCGACATGGTGGCTGGTTTGTCCTTGGGAGAATATGCAGCCTTGGTTGCTTCAGGTGCCTTGGCCTTTGAAGATGCCATTGCCTTGATTGCCAAACGAGGTGAGTTTATGGAGACGACTGCACCAGCAGGGACTGGTAAGATGGTCGCTGTCCTCAATGCAGATGTCAGCTTAATCGAAGAGGTCTGTTCATCAGTTACCTCTGGGATTGTTTCTCCGGCCAACTACAATACACCAGCCCAAATCGTTATCGGTGGCGAGGTGGCAGCTGTGGATGAGGCGGTGGAAGCCTTGAAGGCGGCGGGTGTCAAACGTATGATTCCCCTCAACGTGTCGGGGCCTTTCCACACAGCTCTCTTGCGTCCAGCTTCGGAGCAATTGGCGCAGGTTCTGGAAGAGGTGGAGTTTTCGGATTTCCAAGTAGAATTAGTTGGCAATACGGAAGCCAAGGTCATGAAACAAGAGGACATCAAGTCCCTCTTGACCCGTCAGGTCATGGAGCCTGTCCGTTTTTACGAGTCCATTACAACCATGCAGGCGGCTGGAGTGACCAAGTTTATCGAAATCGGTCCAGGTAAGGTTTTGGCAGGCTTTATCAAGAAAATTGATAAGACAGCCGAGGTGGTGACAGTAGAAGATGTGGCAAGTCTAACAGACTTGTTGACTAGCCAATAAGGAGAAATCATGGAACTTACCAATAAAAATGTGTTTGTGACGGGTTCAAGTCGTGGAATCGGCTTGGCCATTGCCCATAAGTTTGCTAGCCTTGGTGCCAATGTGGTGCTGAATGGTCGTGGTCAGCTAGGCCAGGACTTGCTGGACAGCTTTTCAAGCTACGGTGTAAAAGTGGTGGCGATTTCAGGTGATATTTCTAGCTCGGCAGAAGCCAAACGAATGGTAGCTGAAGCAGTTGAGGCTCTTGGTAGCGTCGATATCTTGGTCAACAATGCAGGGATTACTAAGGATGGTATGGCCTTGCGAATGACGGAAGAGGATTTTGAGAGTGTCTTGAGTATCAATCTAACAGGTACCTTTAACATGACCCAGGCTGTTTTGAAACCGATGACCAAGGCACGTGAAGGGGCTATTATCAACCTTTCTAGTGTGGTCGGTTTGACAGGGAATGCTGGTCAGGCTAACTATGCTGCTTCTAAGGCAGGTGTTATCGGCTTTACAAAATCCATTGCTCGTGAAGTCGCTAGTCGCAATGTTCGTGTCAATGCTATCGCACCAGGCTTTATCCAGTCAGATATGACGGATGTCCTGTCTGACAAAATCAAGGATGCCATGTTGGGGCAAATTCCTATGAAACGCTTTGGCTTGACGGAAGAAGTTGCGGATGTAGCAGTGTTCTTGGCCAAGCAAGAATACCTAACTGGACAAGTGATTGCGGTTGACGGCGGCTTGACCATGCAGTAATCCAGTCTTCCAGTTTATCTTTTATTACTTCGACGAGCGAGGAAACTACGTTTCCAGATTTCCAGCTTCAAACAATCTATTGGATTGTTTGAACTCGCTTTGCCGTACTAACGGAGCGGTACTTACTATCGTAAGTACGATTTCCAATCTTCAATAGTCTACTGGACTATTGAAGCTGTCTGCGGCTTGTTGAAATGAACTTTGTTCGTAGTACTAAAAGCAAACTGAAAGACTGCAATGACGCGCTTTGAATTCAATATTGTTTTGTGTGTTGTTTTAAGAGAGGTTTGAAAATGACAAAATTAAATCATGTAGTAGTTACAGGCTACGGTCTGACATCTCCAATTGGAAATACGCCAGAAGAATTCTGGGATAGCATGGTCAATGGCAAGATTGGGATTGGAAAGATTACCAAGTTTGATACTAGTGACTATACTGTCCATAATGCAGCGGAAATCAAAGATTTTCCTTTTGACAAATACTTCGTTAAAAAAGATACTAACCGCTACGACAACTACTCCCTCTATGCTCTTTATGCGGCTCAAGAGGCAGTAGCTAATGCCAATCTTGATACAGAAGCGGTTGACAGCGATCGTTTCGGTGTTATCTTGTCAACTGGTATCGGTGGGATTTTGGAAATTGAAGAGCAGGTTGCTCGCATGAACGAAAAAGGACCAAAACGGATTCGTCCTATGGCACTTCCGAAGGCTTTGCCAAACATGGCGGCTGGAAATATTGCTATGCAGGTCGGTGCCAATGGTGTCTGCAAGTGTGTCATCACAGCCTGTGCTTCGTCAAACGATGCCTTGGGAGAAGCCTTCCGTGAAATCAAGTTTGGCTTCCAAGATGTTATGTTGGCAGGTGGTTCAGAAGCGGCTATTACGCCTTTTGCAATCGGTGGCTTCCAAGCTTTAACAGCGATGTCGACGACTGAGGACCCAGAACGTGCTTCTATTCCCTTTGACAAGGACCGCAATGGTTTTGTCATGGGAGAGGGTGCTGCGGTCTTGGTCTTGGAAAGTTTGGAGCATGCAGAGGCGCGTGGGGCAACCATCTTGGCTGAAATTGTTGGCTATGGAAATACCTGCGATGCCCACCACATGACCTCTCCACACCCAGAAGGTTTGGGTGCTATCAAGGCTATGAAGTTGGCCATTTCAGAAGCAGGTTTGGAGCCAGCTGATATTGACTACATCAATGCCCATGGGACTTCGACACCGGCTAATGAAAAAGGGGAAAGCCAAGCTATCGTATCTGTCTTCGGCAAGAACACGCCAGTTTCTTCCACCAAGTCCTTCACAGGTCACTTGTTGGGTGCAGCGGGTGCAGTTGAGGCGGCAGCTGTCATTGAGGCTATGCGTCATTCTTACGCACCAAAGACAGCTGGTACAACGGAATTATCTGACTACATCGAAGCGGATGTTATCTATGGTCAAGGTCGTGACATGGAAATCCGTCATGCCATTTCAAATACATTTGGCTTTGGTGGGCATAATTCAGTCATCGCTTTCAAACGTTGGGAGGTCTAAGTGAATATTACAGAAATTAAAGACCTGATGAGTCAGTTTGACCAGTCAAGTTTGCGAGAATTTTCATATAGCAATGCTGGGGAAACCTTGCATTTCAGTAAAAACCAGCAGGCGATAGCGGCTCCGAGTCCAGCGGTAGAAGCTCCGCTTGCTCCAGTAGCTCCTGCAAGCCCAGCCCCTGTGCCAGCAGTTGAAACCAGTGAGGTAACTCCAGTAGAAGCCAGCTCAGCCCCTGCGGCAGAAGGTGCGGTAGTGGAAAGTCCACTTGTTGGTGTGGCCTATTTGTCACCAGCTCCTGACAAGCCAGCCTTTGTAGCAGTTGGCGATACGGTCAAGAAAGGGCAGACTCTCATGATTATCGAAGCCATGAAGGTCATGAACGAAGTACCTGCTGACCGTGACGGTGTGGTCACAGAGATTTTGGTGGCCAACCAGGATGTTGTAGAATTTGGACAAGGATTGGTACGCATCAAATGATTGATATTTTGAAAATTAAAGAGGCTCTTCCTCATCGCTACCCTATGCTCTTGGTCGATCGTGTCCTTGAAGTATCGGAAGATGAGATTGTCGCCCTTAAAAATGTGACCATTAACGAGCCCTTCTTCAACGGGCATTTCCCAGACTATCCTGTCATGCCAGGTGTTCTCATCATGGAGGCTTTGGCACAAACCGCAGGTGTCTTGGAGTTGTCCAAGGAAGAAAACAAGGGCAAGCTGGTCTTTTATGCCGGCATGGACAAGGTTAAATTTAAGAAGCAAGTTGTACCTGGTGACCAGTTAATTATGACCGCGACATTTGTCAAACGCCGTGGAACCATTGCGGTCGTTGAGGCAAAGGCAGAAGTGGACGGAAAACTGGCTGCGTCGGGGGTGTTGACTTTTGCTATTGGAAAATAAATCAGTTCTCCATTTTATCTTTTATTGCGTCGACGAACGAGGAAACTTCGTTTCCTTATTTCCAACTTCAAATAATTTCATCATTATTTGAACTCGTTTTGCCGTACCCAAGTACTGTCTACAACAATTGATACGAATTTTATTCGTCTCATTTCCAACCTCCAAAGTTTTCCCAAACCTTTGGAGCAAGCACTAAAAGTAAAATGAAGAACTGCTATTGATAACCATTATTTAATATTCTCATCTTGAGATTGTTATAACAATTATTCTATGTTAAAAAGGAGATAGGATTCATCATGTTTGAGAAGATTTTGATTGCCAATCGTGGTGAGATTGCGGTGCGGATCATTCGTGCGGCCAGAGAGTTGGGGATTGCGACCGTGGCTGTCTATTCAGAGGCGGACAAGGAAGCCCTCCACACCATGTTGGCAGATGAGGCTATCTGTATCGGACCAGCTCGTTCGACAGATTCCTATCTCAATATGCAGGCGGTTATCTCGGCGGCTGTTGTGACAGGTGCCCAGGCTATTCATCCTGGCTTTGGATTTTTGAGTGAAAACTCCAAATTCGCCACCCTCTGTGAAGAGGTTGGTATCAAATTTATCGGGCCTTCTGGGACGGTTATGGATACTATGGGCGATAAGATCAATGCCCGGGCTGAAATGATTAAGGCTCAAGTGCCTGTCATTCCAGGCTCTGACGGCGAGGTATTGACCAGCCAAGAAGCTCTTGCAATCGCTGAGAAGATTGGCTACCCCGTCATGCTCAAGGCATCGGCAGGTGGTGGTGGCAAGGGGATTCGTAAGGTTGAAAAAGCCGAAGACCTAGTTCCAGCCTTCGAATCAGCTTCCAGCGAAGCCAAGGCAGCCTTTGGCAACGGAGCCATGTACATGGAGCGTGTTGTCTATCCAGCCCGGCATATAGAGGTGCAGATTTTGGCGGACCAGCACGGCCATGTCATTCATCTGGGAGAACGAGATTGTTCCCTTCAGCGTAGCAATCAAAAGGTCTTGGAAGAAGCTCCATCCATCGCCATTGGTCAGACTATGCGGGCTCGCATCGGTCAAGCTGCGGTCCGTGCAGCCCAATCAGTCGGCTATGAAAATGCAGGGACTATTGAGTTTCTCTTGGACGAAGCCAAGGGCGAATTTTACTTCATGGAAATGAACACACGGGTGCAGGTAGAACATCCTGTAACTGAGTTTGTAACCGGTGTAGATATTGTCAAGGAGCAAATCAAGATTGCGGCTGGTCAGGAACTCAGCGTCCGTCAAGAAGATGTGCGGATTACAGGCCATGCTATTGAATGCCGGATCAATGCTGAAAATCCTGCTTTCAACTTCGCCCCAAGTCCAGGTAAGATTTCCAATCTCTACCTACCAAGCGGTGGCGTTGGTCTACGTGTAGATTCAGCTGTTTACCCAGGCTACACCATTCCACCTTATTACGATTCCATGATTGCTAAGGTTATCGTACATGGGGAAAATCGCTTTGAAGCTCTGATGAAGATGCAGCGAGCCCTCTACGAATTGGAAATTGACGGAGTGGTGACCAATACAGACTTCCAGCTGGACTTGATTTCCGACAAGCGTGTGGTGGCTGGTGATTATGACACTGCCTACCTTATGGAGGAATTTTTACCCCGCTATCAAGCAGAATTATAGTCTTTTAGTTTACTTTTAGTACTAGGCAACGAGCCGCAGGCATAACTGGAGTTAGCCAAGGCGAGTTAACGAAGTAATAAAAGAAAAACTAAATGACGATAAAAAAAGTAAACTAGGAGAATGCTATGGCTTTGTTTCGCAAAAAGGACAAATATATCCGCATCAATCCCAATCGTTCGCGGATAGAGTCAGCACCTCAAGCAAAGCCAGAGGTGCCAGATGAACTCTTTTCCAAATGCCCAGCTTGTAAGGAAATCCTCTACAAGAAGGACTTGGGACCAGAGAAAACCTGTCAACACTGTTCCTATAATTTTCGGATTACAGCTCAGGAACGCCTGGCTTTGACAGTAAGTGATGGTTCGTTTGAGGAATTATTTACGGGGATTGAAACAACTAATCCGCTGGACTTCCCCAATTATTTAGAGAAATTAGCAGCCACCCGTCAAAAAACGGGTTTGGATGAAGCTGTTTTGACAGGCAAGGCGACCATCGGCGGTCAGCCAGTTGCCCTTGGCATTATGGATTCGCACTTTATCATGGCTTCAATGGGAACAGTGGTCGGTGAGAAAATCACCCGCCTCTTTGAACTGGCTACTGAAGAGAAGTTGCCAGTCGTCCTTTTTACCGCATCTGGTGGTGCTCGGATGCAGGAAGGCATTATGAGCCTGATGCAAATGGCTAAGATTTCTGCAGCTGTAAAACGCCATTCTAACGCTGGCCTCTTTTACCTTACGGTCTTGACAGACCCGACAACAGGAGGTGTGACAGCTAGTTTTGCTATGGAAGGTGATATTATACTGGCTGAGCCACAGACTCTGGTTGGCTTTGCAGGCCGTAGGGTTATTGAGTCAACTGTGCGTGAAAATCTGCCTGACGATTTCCAGAAGGCTGAATTTTTACAAGAACACGGCTTTGTCGATGCCATTGTCAAACGTCAGGACTTGCCAGCGACCATTAGTCGCTTGTTGAGAATGCATGGAGGTGTTAGATGACCAGTGATGTAGCACGTATGATCCGTTTGGCACGTGACCAAGCTCGCCTGACGACCTTGGACTATGCCAGACAACTCTTTGATGACTTTATCGAACTGCACGGCGATCGGAATTTCCGTGATGACGAAGCTGTAGTGGGTGGCATCGGCTTTTTAGCAGGTCAGCCGGTGACAGTCATCGGTATCCAAAAAGGGAAGAATCTCCAAGACAACCTCAAACGCAATTTCGGTCAGCCCCACCCTGAAGGCTACCGCAAGGCTCTTCGCCTCATGAAGCAGGCGGAGAAGTTTGGCCGTCCAGTTGTCACCTTCATCAATACTGCTGGAGCCTATCCCGGTGTCGGTGCCGAGGAGCGTGGACAGGGCGAAGCCATTGCCCGCAACCTCATGGAGATGAGCGACCTCAAGGTGCCCATTATCGCCATTATCATCGGCGAGGGCGGCTCTGGTGGGGCTCTTGCTCTAGCGGTGGCAGACCAGGTCTGGATGCTGGAAAACTCCATGTACGCCGTCCTCAGCCCCGAAGGGTTCGCGTCTATCCTCTGGAAAGACGGCAGTCGGGCCATGGAGGCGGCAGAACTCATGAAGATTACCTCCTATGAGTTGGAGAAGCTCCAAGTGGTCGATCGGGTTGTTTTGGAAAATGGCAGAGCGACCAAGGAAGTCTTGGCTGACATCAAGGAAAACCTAGTCAGCCAGTTGGCTTTCTTACAATCCTTACCACTTGAACAACTACTCGAAAACCGCTATAAACGATTCAGAAAATACTAGGAAGACCTAGTATTTTTTTGCTAGATTTGATACAATGGATTAAATAATTTTCAGGAGGTTTTCCATGTTAGTAAAAGCAGATTTATCAAACGCAGAAGAATTACTGCCCATTCAGCACCGAGCCTTTGCATCCCTCTATGAAACCTATCAGGACCAGTACAACCCAGCCATTGAAACTATGGACTATTTCCAATCACGCTTTGCACGACCAAATTGCAGCTACTACAAGATTGTTGAGAAAGGGCACACAGTCGGACTAGTACGAACAACAGTCGCTGAAGATGCTGACCAGGGCTGGCTAGGTCTGATTGGCATTGATCCAGACCACAGAGGAAAAGGCTATGGGCACAAGGCAATGCTCGAATTGGAAAGCCTTTATCCGACAGTTAGACGCTGGGTGCTCTGCACGGTTTTGCAGGAGTCTAAATTAGTTTCTTTCTACGAAAAGCTCGGCTACAAGGCCATCAAAACAGAGCCTGAACAAGAAGGCATGGATATGGTCTATATGGAGAAGTGGATAAGATAGGAGGTTAGAAATGCTAGAAACATTCAGTCAACGATTGGAATGGCTTTGTCGGAAAATCTGGATTTTACTGCTGGCCTTTCTATTGTTGCTACTCGATCATATTCCAATTTCCATATTGGAACAATCAACCTCGCCAGTCGCTCAATGGACTGCAGGTATATCTTCTATTGGAATTATGGTCTTTATGTGTTGGTTGGCAGAAAGGAAAGGGCTCACCATTTGGGATAGAAAAATCTTAACTTGGAAGGGTCTGAGTATTGTTCTTTTAACCTATATTGTGGCCCAGTTATTCAAGTATCTCGGACAGTTTATCATGGACCTTCAAGGGATTGAAGACACAACTAATCAGATTGGCATTGAAAAGTTGTTACAAACGATTCCTTTTTGGTTAGCCTTTGTAAGAGTAGCCTGTCAGGCAGCCATTACCGAGGAGATCATTGTCAGAGGCTATCTATTCAAAAAGCTATTTGAAAAGCACAAGATTCTAGGAATTGTAGTATCTGGTTTGATTTTTGCTTTCCTGCATGGACCAACAGATTTGGGTTCATGGATTATTTATGCTAGCCCAGGATTTTTAATGGCTTACCTCTACTACAAGACAGATTACCTTATCTATCCCATGGCAGTGCATTTTATCAACAATGCCTGGTCGGTGGTGGCTTTCTACTATTTTCAATAAGCATAAAGAAAAGACGATTCCGAGTGGAGTCGTCTTTTGCGTGCTTTAGTTGAGTTCAGACTTGTCTGGTAAAAGTATGGCCAGAATGATATAGGCAGTTAGAAAGGGGAGGTTGGTGACAATGGCCAAGAAAACGACAGCCAAGCGTACGTTTTCTAAATTCCAACCATAGTTTTCATATAGGTCAAAATAATCATAAAGCCCAGCAATGACACCAGCAAATTCCTTGCGGCTTTTATCTTTGTACAATTTCTTTTTCATACTGTTGATCTCCAGATGCTATGGTTTAATCACTTCTACCCCACCCATGTATGGACGGAGAACTTCTGGAATGGTGACAGAACCGTCTTCATTTTGATAGTTTTCAAGGATTGCCGCAACCGTACGACCAACCGCTAGACCAGAACCGTTGAGGGTGTGGAGCAATTTGGCCTTGCTGTCAGCAGCATCGCGGTAGCGGATTTGGGCGCGACGGGCTTGGAAATCTTCTGTGTTGGAACAGCTTGAGATTTCACGGTAGGCATTTTGGGCTGGAATCCAGACTTCCAAGTCGTAGGTCTTGGCAGCTGAGAAGCCCATATCGCCTGTACAGAGGGCCAAAACGCGGTATGGTAAGCCTAATTTTTGAAGGATATTCTCTGCATTTGCCGTCATTTTTTCCAATTCATCATAAGACTGTTCTGGTGTAGCAAATTTGACCATTTCAACCTTGTGGAATTGATGAAGGCGGATAAGACCACGGGTGTCACGACCAGCAGAACCAGCTTCAGAACGGAAAGATGGGCTCATGGCTGTGAAGTAGATTGGCAGGTCTTTTTCTTCCAAAATCTCGTTGCGGTAGTAGTTGGTCAATGGCACTTCCGCAGTTGGGATGAGGACAAAGTTGGTATCAGCCAACTCAAAAGTATCTTCCTTGAATTTAGGATATTGACCAGTACCGAACATAGAGTCATGGTTGACCATGTAAGGTGTGATGATTTCCTGGTAGCCTTCTGCGATGTGCTCGTCCAACATGAAGTTGTAGAGGGCACGCTCCAAGCGGGCACCCAAGTTCTTATAGAAGAGGAAGCGTGCACCAGTTACTTTTGCGCCACGTTCCCAGTCCAAAATATCCAGGTCTTCGCCCAAATCCCAGTGAGCTTTTGGCTCGAAAGTGAATTCACGTGGAGTACCCCAACGACGAACTTCCACGTTTTCTTCTTCATCCGCACCAACAGGAACAGAATCGTGCGGCGTATTTGGAAGAACAGTGAGAATAGCGTTTAATTTTTCGTCGATTTCCAAAAGCTGAGCGTCCAAGTTTTTCACATCCGCAGACAGTTTCTGCATGGCAGCGATTTTGTCATCCGCATTTTCCTTGTTGCGTTTTGCTTGGGCAATTTCCGCCGAAACGGTGTTGCGCTCTGCTTTTAACTCTTCTACAGTAACCAAGATTTCGCGGCGTTTTGCATCCAATTCCTTGATGTCTGCCAAGGTTTCGGCAGCCACACCACGAGTAGCAAGTTTAGCAGCTACTCCGTCAAAATCTGTACGAATACGTTTGATATCTAGCATAGATGTCTCCTTTAGAATAAAAAACACAGAATGAGAGATGCTGGAGCGATATTTACCGCGGTTCCATCCAGCTTCACATTCTGTGCACTTTAAGTATGTCATTTTTAGCCAACGGTAGAATTTCATATCCCTTGTTTATCTGCTCACAGCGACCGCAGACTTTCTGAAAAACGCCTGATACTACTTATCCGTTTGTCTTATTATACTTGATTTTTTATTTTTTTGCAAATAGATTTGAGATTTTCTGTCCTAGAATTTGCAGGAGAGTTGGTAATTTGACCACCTTATCATTGCCAATATGTTCACGAGCAATTTTTAGGATTTTACCAGAATCTTTAGAAGCAAAAAGGAATTTACCGCTATCAGTATAGACTTCGAAGTGGCGACTGATTTTCTTGTTGGAAACATTGGCACCGATTTGATCGATAGATGTCCAAGGAATTTGAACGTAATTTTCAACGTTGTTATCAGCATAAAATTCCAGAGCTTGATCACCTAGCAGGAACTTGCCAACCGTTCCACCTGCAAGACTGAGATAGGAAACGCCTGTTGTGGATAGTTCGACGTGTTTATTTAATGATTGTGCCATAGTTACCTCATTTCTTGTTTTATTATACCATAAAACCCCGCATGAGCGGGGTTTCTTAATGGATTACATAATTCCAAGTAGGCGAGCTACGATACCGAATGCGAACAAACCAACGATGATAGTGATTGGAGAAACTTTTTTCTTCAACAACCACATACATAGGAAGGTAAGAAGCAAGTGCATGAAGCCTGGGATAAGACCATCCAAGTTTTGTTGGAAAGTAGTAACTTTAGTTGGAGTTTGTGACAAACCTTGACCAACCAATTCAAAGGCTTTTTGGATACCTTCGTAGCCTTCTGGCAATTTGTCCCACTCGATGTAAGCACCTTCTGAGAGTGGAACTTCAGAAACCGTGAAGTTGAAGCCGATAGATACCCAACGTTGAGCAAGTACGGCAAGGATGAACATACCGAGGATAGAAGCCCCTTTAGTGATGTCTTGGAGGATACCACCTGACATATCTTTAGTGATTTCTTTACCTGATTTGTAACCAAACTCTTGAGTGTACCATAGGAAGCTCATACGGATAGCATTCCAAAGACCGAAGAAGAGGATTGGGCCAAGGATGTTACCTGACACAGCAAGTGAAGCACCTAAGGCACCGAGGATAGGACGTACTGTAAACCAGAATACTGGGTCACCGATACCAGCGAGAGGTCCCATCATACCGATTTTCACACCTTGGATAGCAGCGTCATCGATATCAGCACCGTTTGCACGCTCTTCTTCAAGGGCAAGTGTTACACCGACGATAGGTGCAGCAACGTATGGGTGTGTGTTAAAGAATTCCATGTGGCGTTTAAGAGCCGCAATTTGATCTTCTTTCTTAGTGTAAAGTTTTTTGATAGCTGGAACCATTGTGTAAGCCCAACCCAAGTTTTGCATACGCTCAAAGTTCCATGATGCTTGAAGGAAGGTTGAACGCCAGCAAATCGCTTTACGATCTTTTACTGAAAGTTGAATTTTTTCTGTCATGATTGTGTTCTTCCTTTCTTCTTAGTAGTCTTCTAGGATGTCGCCGATTGGGTCGTTAGAACCAGATCCGCCACCATTTCCACCTTTTTTAGAAAGGTTAAGGTAGATGAAGGCAAGAGATACACCGATAGCACCAAGAGCGATAAGTGTCAATTGGCTAACAGCAGCAAGAGCGAAACCGATAGCGAAGAATGGCCATACTTCACGAGTAGCCATCATGTTGATAACCATAGCGAAACCTACGGCAACAACCATACCACCACCGACGTTCATACCACCTGACAACCAAGCTGGCATAGATTCAAGAGCAGCTTGAACAGCCTCAGTTGGGATAGCAAGAAGAAGGGCAGCAGGAACAGCAATACGAAGACCTTGAAGAGAAAGAGCGATCAAGTGGTAGCGCTCAAGTGCACCGAAATCACCACGTTCTGCAGCAGCGTCAGCACCGTGTACAAGGGCAACAGATGCAGTACGCACAAGCATTGTAAGGAAAAGACCTGCAACAGCAAGAGGGATCGCAAGACCTTGAGCAACTGAGATAGCAGTTGCTGAGAAGTCACCACCCTTAATCAAAATGATAGCGGCAGCAACAGAGGCAAGGGCAGCGTCTGGTGCAATCGCAGCACCGATGTTTGACCAGCCAAGAGCAACAAGTTGGAGAGTTCCTCCAAGCATAACACCAGCTGTTAGGTTACCGGTAACAAGACCGATGAGGGTACATGCAACGATTGGTTGATGGAATTGGAATTGGTCAAGGACACCTTCCATACCTGCAAGAAAGGCCACAAAAACGACCAAAATTGCAGAAATAATTGAAATATCTGACATATTTATAATCCTTTCATATTTCTGATAATCACACAGTGTTAATCAGTTATTATTTAACATCTGCCTTGTTAATCAAGTCAAACAAATCTTTTGGTGAATCGTTTGGAACTTTACGTACATCGAATTTGACACCAAGTTCACGCAAGCGTTCAAAGGTTGCAACATCGTCCTTATCCATAGAAAGAACAGTGTTCACCATTGTTTTACCTGTTGAGTGAGCCATAGAACCAACGTTCAATTCCTTGATTTCTACGCCACCTTCGATTGCTTCAAGAGCTTCTTGAGGTGTTTCAAAGAGAATCAAAGCGTGTGTGTTACCGAAGCGAGGATCTTTAGAAACCTCAATCAGTTTCTTGATAGGAACAACGTTTGCTTTAACGTTTCCTGGAGCCGCTTGCTTGATCAATTGCTTACGAAGGTCGTCTTGTGCAACTGTATCTGAAGCGACGATGATACGGTCAGCCTTAGAAGCTGGAGTCCAAGCAGTAGCGACCTGACCATGCAAGAGACGAGTATCGATACGAGCTAAGTTGATTTTCAACTTACCATCACCGATAACAGTTCCTGGAGGGATTGCTCCTTTAGGTGCTTGTGCAGCACTTGCAACTGGAGTTGCCTCAGCTGGTTGAAGTTCTTCTGGAAGAACCTTGATACCATCTTTGGCTTCCTTGATAATGTTTGCAGCAACCTTTTCAACCCCTGCAGAAGCATCCATTAGACGCTCTGTGTAGGCTTGAATTAGCATTGGCAAGTTAAGACCAGTGATGATGGCAAATTTACGGTCTGGACGTTCGCCAGCAACACGACTTGCTTGGTTAAATGGTGAACCACTCCACAGGTCCGCCAATACCAACACTTCATCATCAGCATCGAATGAGTCAACAGCTGCATTGAGCTTAGCATATAGATCATCTGGTCCTTCACTTGGCATAAAAGTTACAACTTGAACTTTTTCTTGTTCGCCAAAAATCATTTGACCAGACTGATGAATGCCAGCTGCAAATTCACCATGACTTGCAATAATGATTCCAATACTCATTATTGTTCCCCCTAAATTTTTTCTAGTTCCTTTGAAATGTAAAACTAATGAATGGGCTTACATTTTCTTGAACTTGTATATTATAAAACGTTTTCATGTAATTTGTCAAGCTAATTTGTGTTAAAAACAGAAAAAATTTCCGAAATTTTTACATACTATTTTCAGAAATCTGTTGCTGGCTATGCAAAATAAAAGAAAAAAACTGCAGAGGCAGTTCTTTCTTAGAGGAATAATTTTTCTAGTTCTTTGGCAACACCATCTTCGCTATTTGTAAATTCAGTCAAGCGGTCTGCGTGAGGACGAAGGATATCACTACAGTTTTTCATGGCATAGCTAATGCTAGCGAGTTCCAGCATTTCGACATCATTGCGCTCATCTCCGAAAGCGACTAGATCGCTCGGACTGGCTTGGAAGAGGCTTAAGACATAGCTAAGGGCGGTAGCTTTATTAACTCCTTTAGCACAAGTTTCTAGAATATTTAAGGGACCTCCCCAAGTATTGATTTCCAGTTCATCATTGAAGTAGGCCTTCATTTCCTTGGCAAGCTGATACTTATCTGTAGCCCGTGTTTGCATGAGGATAGAGTGGGGGTCGCTGGTAATCAGCTCAGGTTTAATGAGTGTGTCTGGTGTAATTTGCTCAACTCCCATGAGGGAAGGGTCGATTTTATCTAAATGTTTTTGCGTAATGAAGAATTTATTTTTATATTCTCCTGCGATAAAGTCTGCTTCAAACCGCTCCTCTTCCTTCAAAAAATCGAGTAGGTATTTTTTATCAATAAGAATATTCTTTTCCCATGCCCATTTTTTCCCGGGAAGGTGAATGAGGGAACCATTGAAGTTAATCATGGGCGTATCCAACTCTAATTGGTTGTAAAATTGCTCTGCCATACGATAGGGACGACCTGTGGCAATCAAAACGGTATGTCCAGCCTCTTTTACCTTTTTAATAGTAGAAACTGTGTAGTCACTTAGTTGACTATCTTGATTTAGTAAGGTACCATCTAGGTCAATGGAAATAATTTTTTTCTTCATACTTGTCTTATCCTTTTTGAAACTAATAAGTTCCAGTATAGCAAAATGCCTGTAGAAAAGCAAAAAGCTAATCGTTTTTAGGATGCGAAGCAAAAACAAGAGGAAATATTCGTGAAAAACGAACGTTGTTTTAGAAAATAACGTTTTCATACACGAATTGCTTGAAGTATAAAAACGATTTGTATATAATAGCTATATCGTTCGTAAATAAAAGGAGAATAATTGAAAAATGGAACAGTTTTTTAAACTAAAAGAACATGGAACGACCGTTTCTACTGAAATTATGGCTGGTCTTACGACTTTCTTCGCCATGAGCTATATTTTGTTTGTTAACCCAAGCATCCTCAGTGTTGCTGGTATGCCAACTCAGGCAGTATTCTTGGCAACCATCATTGCCAGCGCGGTTTCAACGCTTGTTATGGGTCTCTTCGCCAATGTTCCTTATGCCTTGGCACCAGGGATGGGCTTGAACGCTTTCTTTACCTATACAGTTGTTATCGGTCTTGGTTTTACTTGGCAAGAAGCTTTGGCTATGGTTTTCCTCTGTGGTTTATTCAATATCTTTATTACAGTTACTAAGGTCCGTAAGAGCATCATTAAGGCTATTCCAATTAGCTTGCAACACGCAATCGGTGGTGGTATCGGTGTATTCGTTGCCTACCTTGGTTTCAAGAACTCTAACTTGATTACCTTCTTGACTTCTGGTTCAGATATTATTACTGTTAACGGAGTTGCTCCAGCAGATGCTACAGCAGAAACTTTCGCAAATGGGGTCTTCTCAGTTTTTGCTGGTGGTGGTGTCGTACCTAGTATTTCAACCTTTACTGATCCAAGTGTTCTCTTGACTGTTTTCGGTCTTCTCTTGACAGCTGTCTTGGTTATTAAAAATGTTCGTGGTGCGATTTTGATTGGTATCCTTGCGACAACCTTGGCAGGTATTCCAGCAGGTGTTGTAGACCTTTCTACAATTGACTTGGCTAATAACAATATTGGAACTGCCTTTGCAGAATTGGGTACAACTTTCCTAGCAGCCTTCGGTGGTTTGTCTTCTCTCTTTGCTGATTCAAGCCGTCTTCCACTTGTTTTGATGACTATCTTTGCCTTCAGCTTGTCAGATACCTTTGATACACTCGGTACCTTTATCGGTACTGGTCGTAAGACAGGTATCTTCTCAGAAGAAGATGAGAAAGCTCTTGAAAATGGTACTGGATTTAACTCTAAGATGGATAGAGCGCTCTTTGCTGATGCTATTGGTACTTCAATTGGTGCTATTTTCGGTACATCTAATACAACGACTTATGTTGAGTCTGCGGCAGGTATCTCTGCGGGTGGTCGTACTGGTTTGACAGCTGTTACGACAGCAGTTCTATTCTTGCTTTCAATCCTTATCTTGCCATTTATCGGTATTGTACCAGCAGCTGCAACAGCTCCAGCCTTGATTATCGTCGGTGTTATGATGGTTTCATCATTCCTTGATGTTGATTGGAGCCACTTTGAAGATGCGCTTCCAGCCTTCTTTGCAGCCTTCTTCATGGCACTCTGCTTCTCTATCTCATACGGTATTGCAGCAGCCTTCATCTTCTATTGCTTGGTAAAAATTTCAACTGGTAAAACAAAAGAAATTCACCCAATCCTTTGGGGAGCAACTGCCCTCTTCATTCTTAACTTTATCATTCTTGCCTTCTTATAAGAAGATAAACAACTAACAAGTATATATCTGAGCTGACTGCGTTAAGTGGTCAGCTTTTGTATTTGCTTATTATTTGTTCGAGAAGAAGTAGTCATTTCGGTTAGCGAAGGCTTATAGTTACTGTTCTCGATTAGGTAGACTTTAGCACAAGTTATCGCTATTTAGTTTTCTCTTTATTGCTATAATATTTCTTGTATTCTATCACCTGTCAATATCAGATTGGAGTTTGCAACTTTGTTTCTATATCTCCGATCTCTTAACCTTGTTTGCGAGTTTTTGGCTCGGGTAAAACCAATCCTTGGACACTTTATTCTACCGAATTTTGAACTTGCCTTGTTGCACTCTGTCAAATAGAGGCTGTTCAAGACATCTAGTGGGCTGTTTCAAATTCACCTATAAATATGAAAGAATTGGTTTATGTCAGTGGAATTTGATGAGGAGGGTCTCAAAAACATTATCTATATTTTGGGGAGTGAGAAGGGGTTAGGAAGTATTGACAAATTTTTCTTCCTGATACTGCAGGAAATGGCATTTGTCCTGTCTATTTTATTCGAATGTCTATCACTTATCTCAATCATAATTGGTTTTCTTGCCATCGAAAAAAGACTTGGAAGGTGTCTTCTAAAACACTTTTCAAGTCTTTTGGTGTTCTATCTACCAGTTACGCTTGATAAATTTCCTTGGTAGTGGTTAAAGAGAGAGTGTGTAGCCTTGTGGATATAACGGGCAGTTTCCGCGTTGTTCATGGTGTAGAGGTGGACACCAGCTACATCGTTGGTCACTAGGTCGACAATCTGGTCAACTGCGTAAGCCAAGCCTGCTGCACGAAGTGACTCAGGATTGTGCTCATATTTTTCTAAGATAGCCTTGAACTTGCGTGGCAAGCGAATGTTCTCGCAAGTTTTCAAGAGACGAAGTGCCTGATTCCTGTTGATGATAGGCATAATACCTGCGATAATCGGCACTTCGATGTCCGCTAGCGAACATTTCTCTTGAAATTCATAGAAGGCCTCGTTATCAAAGAAGAGCTGGGTTACCAAACTTGAGCAGCCTGCATCAACCTTCTTTTTCAAATTTTTGATGTCAGTTACAGAGTTTTGGGACTCAGGGTGTACTTCTGGATAACAAGCTCCAATGATATCAAAGTGGGGAGCCTCTTGTTTGATGAAGGAAACGAGATCCGTTGCATATTGGAAGTCCTCTTTGGGTGGAAGTCCATCGATAATATCTCCACGCAGGGCTAAAATTTGATGCACTCCGACCTCATCAAGTGATTGAAGGACAGATTTGACCTTTTCTTTGGTCAAATATGCTGCTGGTAGGTGGGCAATGGTAGGAATGCCCAACTCGTTGCGAACATGGTTGACCAGGCGAACAGTGGTTTCTTCAATATTGAGGTTGTTATTACTACAGGTAACACTGATAAAATGAGGGGCCAAACCCTGCATCTGATCAAGGGTTTGGATAATCTTTTCATTGCCTACTTCTGGTTTTGGAGGAAAAATTTCAAATGATAGACTTGGGGTTTGACCGATCATAAATTAGAGTTCCTTTCTGGCTGCCTTAGCTGCTTGGGTCAAGTGGATAAGGCTAGCTTTTGTTTCTGATTCGCCACGCGTTTTAAGACCGCAGTCTGGGTTAATCCAAACTTTTTCTTTCGGTACTTTTGCAAGGATGGCTTGGATAGTGTGTGCAATTTCAGCAACTGCAGGGACACGTGGAGAGTGGATGTCATAGACACCAGGACCTACCTGAGTTTGGAAGTTCTTAGCCTTGAGTTCATCGAGGATGACTAGATTTGAACGGCTAGCTTCAAAGGAGATAACATCCGCATCCATGTTGTCGATGGCAGGGATGATGTCTGTAAATTCGCTATAGCACATGTGGGTATGGATTTGTGTGTCTGGCGCAACAGTTGAGTGAACCAAACGGAAGGCTGGAATTGCCCAGTCAAGATACTCGCTGTACCAGTCGCTACGGCGGAGTGGCAATTTTTCACGAAGTGCTGCTTCGTCGATTTGGATAATCTTGATCCCAGCTGCTTCAAGGTCGAGAACTTCTTCCTTGATAGCAAGAGCAATTTGAAGGGTTGATTCTTTAATAGAAATATCTTCACGTGGGAAGGACCAGTTGAGGATGGTTACAGGACCAGTCAACATACCTTTGACTGGTTTGTTGGTACGGCTTTGAGCATAGCTAGACCATTTAACAGTAATTGGGTTCAAGCGAGTAACATCACCCCAGATGATTGGTGGTTTTACTCCACGCATACCGTAGGATTGTACCCAACCGTTTTTGCTGAAGAGGTAACCAGACAAGTTTTCACCGAAGTATTCTACCATGTCGTTACGCTCGAACTCACCGTGTACAAGCACATCGAAATCAACTTCTTCCTGCCAAGCAATCCATTCGTCTGTTTGCGCTTTGACAAATGTATCGTATTCTTCTTCTGAGATGTTTCCTTTGCGGAAAGCTAAACGTGTGCTACGAACGTCCTTGGTTTGAGGGAAGGATCCGATAGTAGTTGTTGGAAGAAGGGGGAGGTTCAATTTTTCGCGTTGAATAGCTTCGCGTTCTGCAAAGACAGGCAAGCGAGTGTAGTCTGCGTCTGTCAATCCTGCCAGGCGATCAGAAAGTGCTGCATCACGACCAACGCGTTCAAGGGCAAAGAGTTCCTTATTGGCAGCAAGCACAGTATCTCCTTGACCATTTCGGATAGCATCTAAGTCGCGCAATTCGCTCAATTTTTCAACTGCAAAAGCGAAGTGGTTAAGGATAGCTGGTTCAAATTCTTCATTGGCTGTTGTAAATGGTACATGAAGAAGGGAACAAGAAGTTGTTAGAACGATATTTTCAGCTGGGATAGCATCAAGTACAGCCAGGCTCTTTTCATAATTGTTGCGCCAGATGTTCTTACCGTTGACGATACCTGCGTAGAGTGTTTTATCAGCTGGGAAGCCTGTCGCAACAAGTGCAGCCGTTTCCTTACCTTCTACAAAGTCAAGACCGATGGCATCGACTGGTAGGTTTGTCAATTCAGTGTAAATATCACGCACATCACCGAAGTAGGTTTGGATTAGGACTTGCAAGCCTTTTTTATCTGCCAAGAGTGTTTGGTAGATGTTAAGGAAGAGGGCTTTTTCTTCTGCAGTCAAGTCCTTGACCAAGCTAGGCTCGTCTAACTGGATTTTCTCAGCGCCAAGTTCTGCCAATTTTGCAAAGACTTGTCCGTAAGCTGCAACTAAGCTGTCAGCGAAATCAGTAGCTGTCGTACCTTCTTCGAAATCTGTCAATTGCAAGAGAGTGAAGGGACCGATCAAAACTGGACGAGTAGTAATGCCCAAGTCTTTTGCTTCTTGGAATTCATCGAAAATCTTATGACCTGCTAGTTTGATGTCTGTGTCTTTTTCGATAGCAGGAACGATATAGTGGTAGTTGGTGTTGAACCATTTTTTCATTGGTCTAGCACGCACGTCACCCTTATCTCCTTGGTAGCCACGCGCCAAGGCAAAGTATTTTTCAAGATCTGTCAAATCAAGGTCCTGAATAGCTTTGGGTACGATGTTGAAGAGAACAGCTGCATCCAAAACATTGTCATAGTGAGAGAAGTCGTTGCTTGGGATTTCAGTAATGCCCGCTTCTTTGACAATATTCCAGTGCTTGGCACGCAAGTCTTTAGCTGCTGTCAAGAGTTCTTCTTGTGGAATTTCATTTCTAAAGTATTTTTCAGTAATAAATTTTAATTCGCGGTGTTCGCCGATACGTGGGAAGCCGATAATAGTTGTTGTCATAGGATTTCCTCCAAAATATTTCTATGCTCTTATCCTAACAGAAAAAACACCACTTGTATAATTGGAAAAAATTAGGGTATGTTATAGGTTTTGGCTATAACAAACTGGGACGAGATGGGTTTAGACACTCTTTCTTCTATATAAAAGCCTGGAATACGGCTATTTATTCCTATCGTATTTTCTGGTCTTGGAACTGGTATAGTTTTTTCTTATGTGGGCGATAGGTTTTATCTATGAGATGGTAGAGAGGAATTGAAATCATGATTTATATGTATCCTTGATAAATATTTTCTAATCGGTCTATAAAACTTCTATATTAGACAGACTTAGCTGGTCGTGTTACAATGTAAAAAATTACAGAAAGGAGTTTCTTATGGGAAAGGTGATTATTGGAATTTCAGGAAATGAGCAAGAATTTCCAACTAAATCTGGTCGCGTATATGTAACGGTAGTGCGTGAATTGGCAGACAGCGTTCGTCAGGCAGGTGGTGTACCAATGGTTATTCCTATGGGAACTCCTGATCTAGCTAAAGACTATATCGATATGATTGACAAGTTGATTTTGTCAGGTGGTCAGCATGTGGATCCAAGTCTCTACGGTCAAAAACGCTTGATTGATAGTGATGATTACCTCTTGGAACGTGATGCATTTGAGTTAGCTTTGATTGAGGAAGCCCTTCGGCAAGGAAAACCTATTTTTGCCGTTTGCCGTGGTATGCAGTTGCTCAATGTTGCTCTAGGTGGTAGTTTAGAGCAGGAAGTGGCTGATCATTGGCAAGAGGGTATCGAGGGAACTTCACATCGTTTACAGGTTAAACCAAAGAGTCGTGTCAGTCAGTTGTTCTCTCAAGGTAGCTCCATTAATTCTTTCCATCATCAGCGTATTAAAGATTTGGCACCAGGTTTGGTGGCAACTGGACTAGATCCACGAGATGGTACGATTGAAGCCTACGAAAGCAAGGGGAAACAAGCCTTGTTTGGTATTCAATGGCACCCAGAATTTCTATACAATGACTGCAAGCAACATAGAGACTTGTTTCAGTATATAGTAGATCTGTTTTAATGAGGGAATGACTTCCCTCTTTTTATTATCAACGCTTATAATTGCAAAGGTATTTGTTATAAATTTTAGTTATAACGAACTATAAAAAAAGCCAATTGGTCAGATTGTCGTTTCTGTGTTAAGATAGATACAGTTCAAAAATAAGGAGAAATTTTTATGAAATTAAAAAAATTGTTTAGTTTAGCAGCAGCTGCCTTATCAGTAGGTGTTCTTGCTGCATGTGGTAGCTCGTCTTCTAGGTCTTCATCTGATTCTTCAGCAACAACTGTTCGTGTAGGTGTGATGAGCTTGAGCGATTCTGAGCAAGCACGTTGGGATAAAGTTCAAGAAATTCTTGGTGATGAAGTGAAATTGGAATTCACTCAATTTACAGACTACTCTCAGCCAAACAAGGCAGTAGCTGAAAACGAAGTAGACATCAACGCCTTCCAGCACTATAACTTCTTGAATAACTGGAATGAAGAAAATGGTGAAGACTTGGTTGCTATTGCAGATACTTATATCGCACCAATCCGTCTTTACTCAGGTACAGCTGATGGCAAAAACAAGTACACGAAAGTGGAAGAAATTCCGGATGGTGCTGAAATTGCGGTTCCAAACGACCCAACAAACGAAAGTCGTGCCCTTTACCTTCTTCAAGCAGCTGGTTTGATCAAGGTTGGTGTATCCGGTACAGAATTGGCAACTATTGCTGATATTACTGAAAACAAGAAAAACTTGAAAATTACTGAGTTGGATGCAAGCCAAACGGCAAGCTCACTTAGCTCAGTTGATGCAGCGGTTGTAAACAACACCTTCGTATTGGAAGCTGGTTTGGATTACAAAAATGCCCTTTACAAAGAGCAAAAAGATGAAAATTCAAAACAATGGTATAACTTGATTGCCGCTCGTAGCGATTGGGAAAAATCAGAGCAAGCAGCAGCGATTAAGAAAATTATCGAAGCCTACCACACAGATGAAGTGAAAGAAGTCATTGAAACAACATCTGACGGTATGGATGAGCCAGTTTGGTAAAATGCAAATAGGTCGAGGACTGGACAGAATTGTTCAGCCCTCTATCTGTTTTTATAGAGATAAGACAATCTTTTAACTAAAGTTAGAAATACCATAATATATTTGATTTTGGTTAGTAGATTGTATAGAGGAGAAGATATGTCAGAAGCGAAAATTCAAGCCTTTGAGCAGGATACGATTATTCAGACCTATTTTGAAAAATTAAAAGTCTTGATTTCAAAGAAATCCATCTTTGCTCAACAGATTGGTTTACTGGATGTAGCCACTTATTTGAAAGAAATGTTTGAAGAGGCTGGGGCAGCTGTTGTTTTAGACGACAGCTATGCAGCACCATTTGTCATGGCTAGGTTTGAGGCAAGTGTTCCAAATGCCAAAACCTTGATTTTCTACAATCACTATGACACGGTTCCTGCTGATGCCGATCAGGTCTGGAAGAAGGGCAACCCCTTTGAATTGACTATTTCTGATGGTTATATCTATGGTCGCGGGGTGGACGATGACAAAGGGCATATCACTGCTCGTCTGTCGGCCTTGAAAAAATACCAGGCTAGACAAGATGGTCAGCTCCCTGTTAATATTATCTTTATTATGGAGGGGGCAGAAGAGTCAGCCTCTGTCGACTTGGATAAGTATCTTTCAAAATACAAAGAACACTTGATTGGTGCTGATTTGCTGGTCTGGGAGCAGGGGCATCGCAATAGCTTGCATCAGCTAGAAATTGCTGGGGGCAATAAGGGAATTGTGACCTTCGATCTTCAGGTTAAATCAGCTGACTTGGACATTCATTCTTCTTATGGAGGAGTTATTGATTCGGCAAGTTGGTATTTGTTGTCAGCTCTTCAATCCATGAGAGCGGCAGATGGACGAATCTTGGTAGATGGTATTTACGAACAAGTTCAAGAACCAAATGAACGTGAACTGGCCTTGGTGGAGGAATTTGCGTTGGCGACCAGTCAGTCTATGAAGGAGATTTATGGCCTAACACTGCCTACTTTGGTAGAGGAACGGCGCGAGTTTCTGAAGCGTTTGTATTTTGAGCCGTCAATTACTATTGAAGGTTTGTCAACTGGCTATCTTGGTCAAGGTGTCAAGACCATCATACCAGCTCAGGCTTCTGCTAAGATGGAGGTCCGTCTGGTTCCTGGTTTGGAGCCACACGATGTTTTGGACAAGATTCGCCATCATTTGGACAAGCATGGATTTGACAAAGTTGAGGTTATCTTTACTTTGGGGGAAATGAGCTACCGAAGTGATATGTCTCATCCTGCCATTGTCAATGTGATTGAATTGGCTAAAAAATTGACGCCAGAAGGAGTTGCTGTCTTGCCGACTTCTCCTGGGACAGGCCCTATGCATACCGTCTTTCATGCTCTAGGTGTGCCGATTGCAGGATTTGGATTAGGAAATGCCAATAGCCGTGACCATGCCGATGATGAAAATGTCAGCATCGCTGACTACTATAGCCATGTTGAATTAGTAGAGGAGTTAATTGCAAGTTATGAGTAAGGAAATGATTAAGCTAGATAATATTGATGTAACCTTCCAGCAGAAAAAACGGACCATTGAAGCGGTAAAAGATGTAACCATTCATATCAATCAAGGGGATATTTACGGTATCGTAGGTTATTCTGGAGCTGGTAAATCTACCCTTGTCCGCGTCATCAATTTGTTGCAGGTTCCGTCTGCGGGTAAGATTACCATTGATGAAGATGTGATTTACGAGGGAGATAAGGTCACACTTACCCCAGCTCAATTGCGAAGCAAACGCCGTGAGATTGGCATGATTTTCCAGCATTTCAATCTGATGGCTCAGATGACGGCAGAAGAAAACGTAGCCTTTGCCCTTAAGCATTCGGGTTTGAGCAAGGAAGAGAAAAAGGAAAAGGTTGCTAAGTTATTAGACTTGGTTGGGCTTTCTGACCGTGCTGAAAACTATCCAGCTCAGTTGTCCGGTGGTCAAAAGCAACGTGTTGCTATTGCCCGTGCCTTGGCCAATGACCCTAAAATCTTGATTTCAGATGAGTCAACATCTGCCTTGGATCCGAAAACGACTAAGCAAATTTTGGCACTCTTGCAGGAATTGAATGAAAAAT
Source organism: Streptococcus sp. SS-4456 (assembly GCF_036680365.1). NCBI lineage: Bacteria > Bacillati > Bacillota > Bacilli > Lactobacillales > Streptococcaceae > Streptococcus > Streptococcus sp. SS-4456. The sequence goes on from NZ_JAVIHI010000011.1 coordinate 30,527, forward strand.
TGGGCTTGACCATTGTTATGATTACCCACGAGATGCAGATTGTAAAAGACATTTGTAACCGTGTGGCTGTTATGCAGGATGGTCGCTTGATCGAAGAGGGTTCAGTGTTAGAAATTTTCTCTCATCCAAAAGAAGAATTGACACAGGATTTCATCAAAACAGCAACAGGAATTGATGAAGCCTTGGTGAAAATTTACCAGCAAGATATTGTTCAGAATTTGCCTGAAAATAGTATCTTAGTTCAATTGAAATATGCTGGTTCCAATACGGATACGGCGATTGTGAATGACTTGTATAAATTCTATCAAGTATCTGCCAATATTTTGTATGGTAATATTGAGATATTGGACCATACACCAGTCGGTGAAATGGTGGTCATTCTCTCAGGAGAACCTAGTCAGTTACACCGTGCTTTAGAAGCTGTGACAGAGGCTCGTGTAGAAGTGACGATTTTGAAAGGAGCAAACTAGATGTTAGAATGGATTCAAACGAATTTTCCAGATATTTATAAATTGGGCTGGGATGGTCAGACAGGTTGGTTAACACATTTTAATTTGACCCTCTATATGACCTTTGTTTCCTTTGCTTTCGGTGGTTTTATGGGCTTGGTTTCTGGTTTGTTCTTAGTTCTGACAGGTTCACGTGGGGTCATTGCCAATAAGACTGCCTACTGGATTTTGGACAAGGTGGCTTCGATTTTCCGTGCCATTCCCTTCATTATCTTGTTGGCAGCGATTTCTCCCTTAACCAAAATTATTGTTGGCAAAACTATTGGTACAGAGGCAGCCTTGGTGCCCCTTGCCCTTTCAGTCTTTCCCTTCTTTGCCCGTCAGGTTGAAGTAGTCCTGTCAGAATTGGACCGTGGTGTCATTGAGGCGGCTCAGGCATCAGGTGCGACTTTCTGGGATATTGTCCTTGTCTATCTGCGTGAGGGGCTACCAGACTTAATTCGTGTGACAACTTTTGCTTTGGTTTCATTGGTGGGCTATACTGCCATGGCAGGGGCTATCGGAGCAGGTGGTTTGGGACAAGTTGCCCTATCCTATGGTTACTTGCGCTATAATGATGATGTGACCTTTTTAGCAACTCTTTTGATTTTGGTTATCATCTTTGCCATTCAATTCATTGGTGATTTCTTGACCAGGAAGATTAGTCATAGATAAGTTATGTTTTTGAGAGGACAGTTGGTCCTCTTTTTTGATGCAAAATATTTGACAAATTCCTTGTTATACTAGTATAACAAGGCTTGACTTTACAGCCAAGCCTTCCTAAAAAGCAAAAAAGGGAGAAATATATGTGTCCGAAATGTGGAAGCCATTCGGTTATTAAAATTGGCGATAATCATTCGGATTTGCTATTTTTAAGAGGTGCACAAACTTGTGCATGTCTATAAATGCAAAAAATACTCTCATAAAATGGATTGAAAAGAAATAGATTTTGGAGGTAAAAATGGCAAAGTTTCTAGATCAAGAGGATTTGCAACTAATCGAACAATTTAAGGCAGAGAATTTGCAAAAGAAAAACAGGATTATTGAAGAGTATCGTTATTACGATATCCCTGACGGTTACAAGAGTGAAGCAGCTAAAGATACCCCAACTTATGAGCATTACTTAATGAATAAAATAGTATTCTCGCCGGAAGATGAGAAAGCCGTTGATGAATTAGGCGAGAGCGCAGGAACTCTTGAAAGAGTTCGGCATCTGACTAGTCAAGTAATGACCTCTGAGGAATGGTACCGTTCGGTATATGGAATAGGTTTCTTTGAAAAATTCAATGTAAATGAATTGAAGTGGTATCTTTATGATGCAGTGATTTTGATGAGTAGATGGGAATCAACTCTGCATTGGGAAAATGAGGTGCTAATTGCCTGGTCTAACAGGGAAAAAAAGGGGAATTGGATTTGGTGGCTTCTTGGTTTGACCCTCTTCTTTGCTATTGGTGAATTGGTTTTCGGCAATGACTATGATGGCTATATTCAAAGGAGTTTGATATTCTTTTTCTTATCAACTATTATCGGTATTTTTGCAAAAAGAAAACATCAGAAAAAGCAAGAAGATATTGCAGTGATTAAACAAAGGCTTGAGGAAGTAAAAGAGTGTAAAAGTTGGCACTATCAAAAAGCTCAGGAGCATCCATTGATTATGCAACAGGGGCAACATAGTTCATCATTCTTTTTTGAAACAATGCTTGGTTATGTCAATGAGGGGCGTGTCAATACCTTACAGGAAGCTTTAAATCTGTATCATCAAGAAAGTCAATATGACCAACTGTTGCGCCAACAAGCTGCCACACTACAGCGAGCGGAGCAAATTCAACAGATGACAACATTTAATACAATTTACAATGTATTAAAAAAATAGAAATTGAGGTAGGCAAATATGGTATTTCGTAAAACAGCAAATGAATATGTTAAGAAAAATGTGGGTGAACTTCAACCCTATAAGGAAGGGACTTATATTGATTCCAACAATAACGTCTATTATCACGATGGCTTACAGTATGTAAAAATTGGATATGATAATCCTAATTTAGATACATGGGTCAGTCTTGTTCCTCAAATAGGAGTGGGAGTTATCTTAGCGAATTTGTTTGCACCAAAAGGTCGTAAGGAGGATGGATTTGATATTTGGACCTGGCTAATCGGTATCCTTCTTGCCTTTGTTTTTCTATGGTGGTATCGTTTACTTGCTTTTGTTGGATACAAGTTGTTGACTCTATTTATTCGACCAATTTTAGAATCTACAGAGAGGGCAAAATGGCTCCGTCTATTTCTACCATTCCTTTGGTTTGTTGAGGATCCTGACAAAGATTTAGTAGATGTTGCTGCAGGGTCAACCATGTTACTTCCCTATATTGTATTGAGTATTCCTGTACTAGCTCTGGCAAATTATGATGTCCCAGAATTGAAACCAGTTGGCATCGTTTTGATTTTGTGCACGCTCCTATCGGCATTTTATATGTACCTCAACGTTCGCATCAATAAAGATAATTTTGTGGATAAATTTTAATTTTCTTGTGGCTAACCTCATAGAGTGATTCCCGCTATTCTAAGATAATGTTTGACATTATCTCAGTGATTTTATACAATAAATTTAATTAAATTAACACTGCCACCGGGTAGTCATGCAACAGCATTTTATGAACATCGTTAGGTCTTAGAAGGTGTTCATGGGGTGCTGATTTTTCTATAAAAGGAGTGAGAATATGTCACAATTTGTTATTGATTCATCTTTTTGGAGTCTATTTCCAGAGGCAAAAATTGGAGTGCTATTATTGAAAGACTATAAGGCTCCATCGCAATCTCCAGAAGAACTTGTGAACTTGCTTGAAGAAAGCAACGGAATTGCCCAGAAATTTCTTACGGAAGATACCTTTAGTGAGAACGAGGTCATTCGTACATATCGTCAAGCCTATCAAAAATTTAAAACAAAAAAAGGCGCGCGTTCTAGTATCGAAGCTCTTTTGAAACGTTCAACTAGTGACCGTCCAGTCACAACAATTTCTCCATTAGTGGACATTTATAATGCGGCGAGTTTACGTTTTGGTCTTCCATGTGGTGCTGAAGATTTAGATACATTTGTAGGCAATCTCCAACTAACGGTCACTGAGGGTGGGGATGAATTCTATCTCATTGGTGATGAAACCAATAATCCAACTTTACCAGGGGAAGTTTGCTACAAGGATGATAAGGGGGCGGTCTGTCGTTGTTTCAACTGGCGCGATGGTGAACGAACCATGATTACGGATGAGACAAAGAATGCTTTCTTGGTCATGGAGTTGGTCAATTCTGATAGAGTAGAAGATTTGGAAAATGCCCTAGATTTTATCAGTCAACACGCAGAAAAATTCTTGGGAGTAGTACCAGAAAAATATCTACTAGATTGCGATAGACCTGCAATAGCCTTGTAGGATTTGTCAGTAGGATTGTGTTCGGATAAATAGTGGTCTTTCTAGACAAATGCTGATTTTTCTGCTACAATACTAAGCATGAAAGAAGGTTGTTTCAAAAGTCTGTCTAGCGAGCTTGGGTGAGTGAAAGCCAAGCCAGTCTTGAAATAATTGGCGCTTTCCCAGTCGTGACCAAGTTCGGACTGTTATAACAATCAAATCAATGAAGTAATAAATTAGGGTGGAACCGCGTTCTCAACGCCCCTATGTCTGCTGACAGGGGAAGAGAATGTGGTTCTTTTTCTGTTTTACCAGAGAGAAAAGAGAGGATATGAAGAATTTTTATCTAGTGGATAGCCAAGAACAGCTGTTTAACTATCAGCAATTTGTCTTGAAATACGAGGCAAAATGGCATGACTATATCCATTTTCTAAGGAAGGAATATCAAGTTCGTGATTTGCCCCAAGCCCTTATCTGGGCAAATGAAGAAGCTGCAAGAAAATTACTTGTCCAAAGTCCCATACCAGCCTACACTAATGATATCCGCATGGTCATGACACCAGACTTAGCAGTTTGGAAAAAGATTTACCAGCATCAACTAGATAGCTACGAGAACAGCCCAGACTTGCAGACATTGAGTGCTCACTACAAAGGTTTGTCGGAAAATCATCTGTTGCAAATTATCGGTCATGAGCTGGCGCATTGGTCAGACCTTTTTCTGGATGACTTTGCGGACTATGATGCAAACATCTGGTTTGAAGAGGGCATGGTCGAGTACATCAGCAGACAGTATTTTTTGACAGAAGAAGAGTTTGCTCAAGAGCGGTTCTGTAATCAGCTCTTGGTTGACCTCTTTCAAGAAAAACACGGCTGGCATTCCTTGGATGCTTTTGGAAAATCCACTTACGAAGGAGATTACGCGAGTATTTTTTACGAGTACTGGCGAAGTTTTCTCACCATTGACCAGTTAGTAGAGAAAGTAGGTTCGGTCCAAGCACTTTTTGAAACCTATCATAAATGGGCGCAGTCAGACCAAAGCGTTTCGCTACTCAACTGGTTTGTGCAGGAAGAATTATTAGAAAAAGAAATTTAAAAAGAAACAGGAGTAACTTATGGCAAAAAAACTTACATTTCACAGCGTCAGTGGCATAGTCTCCTTTCAGTCGAATTGCCACACGCTCATCGCTATGGCGACTGAGCTAGACGCTGTACTAGTTCGCCTTTCCTAGCAATATCGGCTAGGAAGGCTCACGTCGCAAGAATATTTAAAATAGAAAGAAGGAAGAATATGTCAAAAAAACTTACATTCCAGGAAATTATCCTGACCTTACAACAATTTTGGAATGAGCAGGGGTGCTTGCTCATGCAGGCTTATGATACGGAAAAGGGTGCGGGGACTATGAGCCCTTACACTTTCTTGCGTGCTATTGGTCCTGAGCCATGGAATGCGGCTTATGTTGAGCCAAGTCGTCGTCCTGCGGACGGTCGTTACGGGGAAAATCCAAACCGTTTGTATCAGCACCACCAATTCCAAGTGGTTATGAAACCATCTCCGTCTAATATCCAAGAACTTTACTTGGAATCTTTGGAGCGTTTGGGCATCAATCCTTTGGAACACGACATTCGTTTCGTTGAGGATAACTGGGAAAACCCGTCAACAGGCTCAGCTGGTCTTGGCTGGGAAGTTTGGTTGGACGGTATGGAAATCACGCAGTTTACCTACTTCCAACAGGTTGGTGGTTTGGCGACAGGTCCTGTCACAGCTGAAGTAACTTATGGTTTGGAGCGTTTGGCTTCCTATATCCAAGAGGTTGACTCTGTTTACGATATCGAATGGGCTGACGGTGTTAAATACGGTGAAATCTTTATCCAGCCAGAATACGAGCATTCAAAATACTCCTTTGAAGTATCAGATCAGGATATGCTCCTTGAAAACTTTACCAAGTTTGAAAAAGAAGCAGAGCGGGCTTTGGAAGAGGGCTTGGTTCACCCAGCCTTTGACTATGTGCTCAAATGTTCCCATACCTTTAACCTGTTGGATGCCCGCGGTGCTGTGTCTGTAACCGAGCGTGCAGGCTACATCGCCCGTATCCGTAACCTTGCTCGTGTCGTTGCCAAAACCTTTGTGGCAGAGCGGAAGAAACTTGGCTTCCCACTTTTAGACGAAGCAACACGAGCAGAATTGTTGAAGGAGGACGCAGAATAATGACAAAGAATTTACTTGTTGAACTTGGCTTGGAAGAAATTCCTGCCTACATCGTAACCCCAGCCATGCACCAGTTGCGTGACCGCATGTCAACCTTTTTGACAGACAATCGCTTGGCTTTTGATAGCATCGATGTCTTTTCAACGCCACGCCGTTTGGCTGTTCGTGTGCGTGGTTTGGCAGACCAGCAGACTGATCTTACAGAAGATTTCAAGGGTCCTTCTAAGAAGATTGCCTTGGATGCAGACGGAAACTTCACTAAAGCTGCGGAAGGCTTTGTCCGTGGTAAAGGCTTGACGACCGCTGACATCGAGTTTCGCGAGATCAAGGGCGAAGAGTATGTCTATGTGACCAAGCATGAAGCGGGTCAGCCAGCTAAGGCAGTCTTGGCGGGCATTCCAGAGGTCTTGAAGGCTATGACCTTCCCTGTCAGCATGAACTGGGCGTCCAACAAATTCGCCTACATCCGTCCTGTCCACACCTTGACCGTTCTCTTGGACGATGAAGCATTGGATATGGATTTCTTAGACATTTCATCAGCTCGCATCAGCCGTGGTCATCGTTTCCTTGGAAATGAAACTGAGATTGCAAGTGCAGATTCTTACGAGGCTGATTTGCGTGCACAGTTTGTTATCACTGATCCCGCAGAGCGTCAAAATATGATTGTCGAGCAAATCAAGGCTATCGAGGACAAACACAATGTGACAGTTGAGATTGATGAAGACCTACTCAATGAAGTTCTCAACTTGGTCGAGTACCCAACTGCCTTCATGGGTTCCTTTGACACCAAATACCTGGAAGTACCAGAAGAAGTCTTGGTTACTTCTATGAAAAATCACCAACGTTACTTCGTGGTGCGTGATAAAGCAGGAAAACTCTTGCCAAACTTCATCTCCGTCCGCAACGGTAACGACCAGCACCTTGAAAATGTCATCAAAGGAAATGAAAAAGTCTTGGTGGCACGTTTGGAAGACGGCGAGTTCTTCTGGCGTGAAGATCAAAAACTCAAGATTGCCGACTTGGTAGAACGTTTGAAAGTCGTGACCTTCCATGAGAAAATCGGCTCACTTTACGAGCACATGGCACGCACCAAGGTTATCGCAGAAAAACTGGCTGACTTGGCAGGCTTGTCTGCGGATGAAAAAGCAGATGTGGCACGTGCTGCGGACATCTACAAGTTTGACCTCTTGACAGGTATGGTCGGCGAGTTTGATGAATTGCAAGGGATTATGGGGGAGAAGTATGCCCTTCTTGCAGGGGAAAAACCTGCGGTGGCAGCAGCAATCCGTGAGCACTACTTGCCAAACTCAGCAGAAGGCGAGTTGCCTGAAAGCAAGGTCGGTGCGGTCTTGGCTCTGGCTGACAAATTTGACACCCTCCTATCCTTCTTCTCAGTTGGTTTGATTCCGTCTGGCTCAAACGACCCTTACGCTCTTCGTCGTGCGACACAGGGGATCGTTCGAATCTTGGAAGCGTTTGGTTGGGAAATTCCATTGGATCAGTTGATTGCGGAGTTGTACAGCTTGAACTTTGCCAGCTTGACCTATGACAACCAGCCAGCTGTGATGGACTTTATCCGTGCTCGTGTAGAGAAGATGATGGATAAGGCCATTCCGAAAGACATCCGTGAGGCTGTGCTTGCAAGCTCAACCTTTGTGGTCAGACTGCAACTGGCAGCCAGCTCTGCTATTTTCCAAAAATCAAAAGAGGCTGACTACAAGGAAGCCGTGGAAAACTTGTCACGGGTCTTCAACTTGGCTGAAAAGGCGGAGGCGACTGCGATTGACGAGGCCCTCTTTGAAAATGAGCAGGAGAAGGCACTTGCTGCTGCAGTGGCTGGCTTGGAGTTGACAGAAGACATGGTAGGCAACTTGGACAAGCTCTTTGCTCTCAGCCCAGTCATCGCTGCCTTCTTCGACAATACCATGGTTATGGTAGATGACGCAGCAGTCAAAGCCAACCGCTTGGCAGTGCTGAAAACCTTGGCAGATAAGGCAAGTGCTGTGGCGGTCTTCAATCTCTTGAATAGTAAGTAGGTAGGTAGTATGTCTCTTTTCAGAATTATAGAGTTGTACGTTATCATTCCTTTGCAAGCTTTGGCGCTCATTGTTTTTATGTTTTTCTTTATTCGTTGGATGTGGCGAACATCTAAGATAGAAAAGGGTAATGCTAAACCTGCTATTCGCAAAAAGTCCAAACAGAAACTTTGTACTGCTGAAACGCAAGGGCGTTTTATGAGGCAACTACGCTTTAAGAAGAATTATGTCTATGTTTATGCATATGATGTGGATGGAAAAACCTATGAAATTTATGATGTTATTATTTATAGGATAGGTGAAGTTATTAAGTTAGGTCCAATTCCGGTTAGTTATACAGGCAAAAGACAATTAGAGAATGTTGATGTGGTGAGAATTGCCTATAATCCTCTGATGCCACAGGAAGCGTATTTACCGGACAATCAAGGGAAGTGGACCGTGTTTTAAGAGATAAAAGGAGTTATTATGGAACAAGCAAAAATTGATCGTATCAATGAATTGGCTCGCAAGAAAAAGGCAGAAGGCTTGACAGAGGAGGAGTTGCAGGAACAAGCAGCTCTTCGTGAGGAGTACATCGAGGGCTACCGCCGTAGCGTGCGTGCCCATATCGAAGGCATCAAGGTCGTCGATGAGGACGGTAATGATGTGACGCCTGAAAAACTTCGTCAAGTCCAACGTGAAAAAGGCTTGCACGGACGTAGTTTGGATAATCCAAATTCCTAAGAGCAAGGTTGCTAAAAAAAACAAGGAAAGACTGGGTTTTCTAGTCTTTTTTTGTTATACTATATAAAACGGAGGTTTGCTATGAAGAAAGTATGGAATTGGTTTGTGATTGGGCTTTCTATCCTATTAAGTTTTGTTGGAGCATGTTATTGTTTCATTGGTATGGAGGAAGTGCTTCCTATTCAGTCGGATGAGGGCATCTTTTTAATTGTTGGTCTAGGCTATATCTGGTTTATGGGAACACTCTATCTGACCCTCATTCTTCATGAATTGGGGCATGCTTTCTTTGGTTGGTTGACAGGTTTTGACTTGGTGGCACTTGGCTTGGGCAATCGCTTGTTGGTCAAGACTGATCAAGGATGGAAATGGAAGAAAACTGTGATTGTGCAAGGGGCAGCTGCTCAGTATATCGGTGTCAAAAAAGATGAGAATGATCCTCGGGCAATTTTGATGTTTGCAGGTGGCCTGATTGTTCATCTTGTTCTAGTTTTGCTTTCTGCTTTGATGGGAGTTTTGACGGGGAAGTGGGAGCTACCATTATCGCAAATTCTTCTCAATCTATCTTTATTCGTTCTCAATGCCAACCCTTCTGGTTTCTTGGATGGTGCTAAGATACAAGAGTTGCGTGCTCATCCTGAGTATAGTCAGTTGACCTATCAAGCTCTTCGACAAACGGCTCAAGTTATGGTAGATCCAACTGCTGCCAACTTGAGTGATTTTGTTTTGGAGCTCCCAATCTTGCCAGGGCATTTGCCCCAAACACATTACCTCAACTGGACAGAAGTCATGATCTTTAAGGGAGAGTATCGACAAGCCCAAGAGCGCTTGGAACAATTGATCTCCACATCCGATAATGATTACATCATCAAAGCAAGCAAACTTATTTTGTTGGAAGTCTATATCTTGCAGGGGTTGGAAGATGAAGCTAGGGAGTTGGGTCAGGACAAACAGGTCAAGGCTCTGCTCAAGTACCCTATGGGAAATTACCAAGTCATAGCAGCCCTCTACCATCAGCGAATTACTAAAGATTGCAAAGCCTTGAAGAAATCACTGGCTCAGGCTAAAAAAATGCTGCCCAACAGTCCACTTTTGGCTGATGAACAGACTTTTTATGGTAAACTTTTGGAAGAAATTGAGGCGGAAAGTCAGCTGTAAAATATTTTTATAAGTCTTGGATATACAAAAAATTATGTTAAAATAATGATAAGAAGATTTGGACTAGGAGGTTGGTCATGAAAAAATTTGTATATGCCTTCTTGGTGCTTGCCTATGTTACTGTAGCTGTTTTGTCGGTTTATCTACTGCCTCACTACTATTTTGGTGCTATTATGGGGGCTGCCGGGGCCAATCTTGGTGCTAGTTTCAAACAATTCAAGGAAGTGAAAGATTGTCCTGAGAAGCCCTTTTCAGCCTATTTTAAGTGGGATAAGACAACGACAGTTATTTTATTAGTGGTTATTTTGGGACTCATTCTTTTTGTTCATCTGCTACCAGTATCCAATGTGCAAGTCGGCTTAGCTTTCTTGGTCGGGCTTAGCTATGGTGCGTTTTGGAATATCTTACATATCCAATTTCTTAGAAAGTATTATTTTAAAAACGCATGAAAATCTCATGCGTTTTCTTTATATAGTTTGTCCAGCTTTTAATTTTTTCATAAATATGATGGAACTCGGAATCAGGACGATGATGCTTCCAATCCAGGCGGCGGGGTTAGCGGCGGCAGTCCCATAAAAACCGAAATACTGCATACCGATGATGGCGACTGCTGCTCGGAAAATCAATTCCCCAAAGCCTGCTAGTGTTGGGATAAAGCCCTTGCCAAGTCCCTGAATAAAGCTACGAAGAATAAAGAGGGAAGCAACGATCCAGTAACAAGAGCCGTTAATGATGTAGTAAACAAGAGCCAAGTCCAGCACTGTTTGACTGGCATTTGGAAGAAAAAGGCTAGAAAAGAATCGATTGGCTAGAATGAGAATAAGTGCAAAAACAATAGCCCAGATGATATTGATGACGAGGGAATGACGGACACCTTCTCGGATCCGATCGTAGAATTTGGCTCCATAATTCTGAGCTGTAAAGGTTGCGATGGCTAGCCCAAGATTGACCATGGGCAACATAGCTAGCTGGTCAGTACGGAGGGCAATGGCTTGGGCGGCAATAGCATCCGTGCCAAGTTGGTTGACCATGAATTGTAGGGTCATGGCTCCGATAGCGATAATACTGGCTTGAAAGCCCATAGGAAAAGCTAGTTGTGCGTGTTTCTTGAGATTGTCTTTGTCTAATTTTATATCAGATAAGCCGATATGGTATTGGGGAACCTTGCGAACGATGTAAAAAATCAAAAAGAGAACTGAGCAGGCTTGAGCTGTAATCGTTGCAAAACCAGCTCCGAAAACACCCCAGTTCATGACTAGAATGAAGAAAAAGTCTAGACCGATATTGATAAAACAAGCGATGATCAGGGCTATGAGTGGCGTTCTAGAATTTCCAAGACTTCGGAGAGCAGAAGAGAGAAAATTATAGAAAATAGTAAAGGTCAGTCCTCCGAACATGGCTGTCAGAAAGGCATGAGAATGTGGAAGAATGCTGGTAGGCGTCCTCATCAAAACTAAAATCGGTTTCAAAAAGACTAAGGCAAGAAGTGTCAATACTAGACTGATGAGGAAGGAGTAGAACAGTCCATGGATAAAGGATTTTTTCAGTCCTTCAAAGTCACCTGCCCCAAAGCGCTGGGCAGAAATGATGGTCAGACCATTGGTCACTCCTTGTGCAAAACCGATGATGAGAAAAATCAGGCTGGCAGTTGAGCCGACACTGGCAAAGGCTTCTTTTCCCAGGGTATGACCCACAATCATAGAATCGGCAAAGTTATAGGCTAATTGGAAAAAAGAACCAATCAGTAAGGGGATGGCAAATTGTAAGATGACAATTATTGGTTTTCCTTTTGTTAAATCGTTCATGCATTCTCCTTTGTTAACAGATGAGAAGCCTACTAGGAGTTTTATCCTCTAGTAGGCTTTTTCAATATTTTAGTTAGCTAAGTCTTCAAAGTGGTCAACGGTATTATGATCTGTAATGGCCATGATGAGTTCTTCAGTTTTGAAAACATAGTCTGGGGTTAGTTGGATATTTAATTCCTGATTTTCTCCGCTACGGTAACCGATGATATTCATCTTATAGCGTTGACGGAGCTTGAGCTCGCCCAAGGTCTTACCAATCCATTTTGCAGGCGGATGAAATTCAACGATGGAAACATTTCCTTCTAGTTCCAGGAGGCTGGTTGTGTCTTTGTGAAGAAGTTGCTTGGCCAGTGAAATACCTGTTTCTCGTTCTGGAGAGATGACCTTATCTGCACCGACACGAAGGAGAACTTCTTTAGCGGTTGTTCCCTTTACTTTAGCAACAACCATGGGAACGCCGAGAACCTTGGTATGCATGACAGCGAGAACGCTAGATTCTAAATTCTCACCAGTAGCAACCACGACAGCATCACAGTTCCCGATGCCAGCAGCGCGTAGGAGAGAACGGTCGGTTATATCTCCAACAATCCCTCGCGTGAGAATGGGTTCAAGATGGTTAATTTGTTGTTCGTGGTTATCAATGGCAATGATATTGCAATCGTAATTATGTAGGGTCTTGGCAATGGTTGTACCGAATACTCCTAAGCCTAGTATTCCGATAGTATAGTTTGGCATGATTTCTCCTTTATACAAGCATAGATGATTTGGCGTATTGTAGGCTTTCCTTTTTGGAAGCTTTACGGAGGGAAAGGCTAGCTAGGATAGATAGAGGCCCTATGCGGCCGAAAAACATGAGAGCCATGATAACGGCCTGTCCTGCCATGGTGAGTGATGGGGTCAGGTTGGCAGTCACGCCAACGGTTGCTAGGGCTGACATGACCTCAAAGACCAAGAAGAGCAGGGGTTGCTGCCTATCTGTGAGAACTAAAGCAAACAAGCCTGTCAAAAAGACCAAAAGAAAGACAGAGAAGGTCGCAAAAGCCTTGCGGATGGTCAGGCTATCAATGGTACGACCAAGGAAGTTGGTATGGGGCAGTCCCAAAATCTCGCTACGGGCATAGAGGACCAGGGTGAGGAAGGCAGTAATTTTAATTCCTCCCGCCGTTCCTCCTGGTGCTCCCCCCAGCATCATCTGAAAGATATAGATCAGCAGAGTGATAGGAGTCGCTGTTGTATAGTCAATACTAGCAAATCCCGCCGTTCGCATGGTCACAGTCTGGAAAAAGCTTGCTAGTAGTTTGTGACCAAAGGATAGGTGACCGATGGTAGCAGGGTTGTTCCACTCTGTAAGTAAGGTTAATAGGGTACCACAGCTCAAAATCGTGGCAGTCAAACCTAGAACCACCTTGGTATGAAATCCCAGTTTACGAAGATGGAATTTTTGCCCAAGCTGGGTTTGCAAATCAAACCAGACAGAGAAGCCCAGTCCTCCCATGATGATTAGGCTGGCTAAGGTTAGGTTAATCAAGGGATTGTCAACATAGCGGACAATACTGGTGGCGCCGAAATTATCAAAACCAGCATTACAGAAGGCTGAAACGGCTAGGAATATGGAAGTAAATATCCCCCTAGCCCAACCAAATTCTGGTACGAAGTGCAGAGATAAGAGAATAGCTCCCAGTGTTTCAATGGCTAGGGTGAAGCCGAAAACAGACTTGAGAAAATTTCTAAAATGTTTTGTGTCAGAGCGATTGAGGGCTTCTTGGAGAGTTGCCATACTCATAAAATTGATTTTCCGACCACCTCGTAGGGCAAAGAGGCCAATAAAACCAACCAGGCTCAGTCCACCAATCTGAATGAGTAGCATACAGATGATTTGACCAAACGTAGAATAGGTATCGGCAACAGCTTTTGTAAACAATCCAGTCACGCAAACCATGGACACAGAGGTGAAGAGATGGTCCCAGTAACGGGCATTAGATGTAGGGACTTGCGAAATGGGCAGACTAAGTAAGAGGGAGCCAAGGAGAATGACCAGCAGAAAGCTGAGAATAATTCGTTGGCTGGGAGTAAGGTGTATCTTAAATGCTTTCATAAAGCTACCTTTTCAAAAAATAAAGATGAGCATATTGTAGCATAAAAAGGAAAAAAAGTAAGCCAGAAAGTAGATTATTTGCTAGCCAAAAAGGCCTGGATTTGAGCCAACCCTATATTATCCAAACTTTTCATTTTTTTAGGAAGTTACCTATTCGTAGAGAATTGATATATCCTTACTTTTTCAATTGTCTAAAGAAGAGTAGGATGGCTAATATTCCCCAAAATCCAGCTAAGAGTGGTTTGATTTGACCAGTGAAAAATCCAATGGAGAAAGTTAGGGCAAAACCTGCAATGAGAAACCAGAGCAGTGGTTTACGATAAAGATGGATAGCTTCTTGGACAGCATTTGATTCTGGACGGGTAGTTTGCCAGTCACTATTCAAGATTGGAAGTATAGTGAACAGTAAGATAAAGATTGGTGGATTGTCCCCAGTCAGGTAGCTATGTATATACAGGCCGCAAATTGCTGTATAGGAGAGAACAAACAAAGCGAGTATGAGTTTCGGTTTGTCAATGTTCATATGGTTTCTCCTTTTTGAAATAAATCCGATAAAGAATAGCCAGAGCAAATCCAGCAGGAAGGATGAGAACACGTGGTTTGACATGTCCTAGCCAAATGCCCACGGAATAGGTCAAGGTCATGGCAAACAGGGCAAAGATGGCTTGAATGATAAAGTATCGTTTTTCTTCGGCTGTTTGATAGGATTTGATGATTTGAATGGTCGGTAAGGTAAGTAAGAAGGAACCACTAATCGGCTCATTGACCATGTAAGAGTAGATGAAGAAGGCAGAAAATATAGCATAAAATAGAACAAAGAATCGACAGGTTTGTTTGGGTGTAAAAGGTTTATCCATGGGGTCAGCTCCTTATTTTTTCCTGGCAGTATCTGCTTCCAGTTTTTGCAGATAGGCAAGGGCAGACAGGGCTAGACTGGCAAAGAGGCCCATCATGCCACCGAAGAGGAGGGATTTTACGTGGAAGATGGAATCCAGTAGGGGAAGCTGGAGGCTAAAGAGGTCTGCCAGCCCAGCAAAGAGGCTAGATAGCAGGGCAACCCCCAGTCCCCAAACGAGTGGATTGAGGGTCTGGCCTTGTCTTTCCTCAGGGCTTAGTTCGTCCACGTCATATTGAGGCAGGTCAGCATGGAGGGTGCGCATATTAACGATACCAATTAGGATAATACTGAAGAAGCCAATGATCATTGGATAGTAGGTAGCCACCTCGACAGGATAGCGGTAGGCTAGGAAGTAGGCGATGGCATTTCCGAGAGCTAGGAAGTAGAAGTGGTAGATAAAGGCTATTCCCCCAATCTCATCTGCCTTAGTCCGTCGATACTCGTCTAAAGGCCCGCGAATACCATAAACGTGCCGTATCATGTTTTGGATCCACTTAGGTTCTGTTTTGGAAATAGCAGAGCTGACAGTCAGTTGTTCTGCTTTTTTCATGCGCTTGCGTAACATGATTTCGATAGCAATGCCTGTGAAAATACCACCTAGACAGGCTGCAAGGAATTTTCGGAGGTCAAATAGGTGGTCGAGAGGATTGAGTCCCTCCATCCAGGCACCAAAAACAACAGTCCAAATATACATAACGGCAGTGAAATAGAGGGTGAATTTGAAACTTGCTCCCTTGAGCTGCTTCTGTTCCTTGCTAGTCAATTCTTCTACATCTAAACTGTCCACTTGGCTGTGGCGCATCTTGGATGCCATATACATACTGGCGGAAAGAGTGGATAGGAGTAGAGCAGTTGGGTAGCCATAGGCAACGACTTCTGGGTAGCGTTTGGATAGGGCAAGTGCCAGCAGGGTAAGAACCATGGTGCCCCAAAAGAGCAGGATAAAGCAGGTATTGCCTAGTCGGAAGGCTTCTTTTTGGCGAAATTCATCCAAGGGACCTGCGATACCGTAAAATCGTTTGATCAATTTATCTTGAAAGGTTTCCTTTTTCATAAGCAGCTCCTTATTTTTGATCGAACAATGGTAAGATGTAAACAAAGCCTAAGAAGTAGATGGTCCCAGCAATCAGCAGTTGTATCCAGAATTTGGCTTGGCTGATAATGTGCAAGATGTCAGCTCCGCTATTGCCCCAAAGCTGAAAGAGGACAAAGAGAGGGATAAAAATAAGGGTAGAGATGAGAGCTTTACGTGTGTTCTTTTTCATGGTAATTTTTCCTTTCTATTCATTCCAAAAGAGGCTGTTGAGGTCGGTCTGTAAAGCTTTGGCTAGGTTGATACAAAGGTCTAGCGAGGGGTTGTACTTGTTGTTTTCAATCATGTTGATGGTCTGCCTGGATACGCCGATGGCCTTGGCTAGATCCAGCTGGGAAATACCTAGAAGTAGGCGATAATCTTTGACACGGTTCATGTGCCCTCCTTTCTGTGTCAATTATATCTGACACAATTGTCTAAAAATGAGGGAGTGGGAAAGAACTCGACCATTCATAGAAGAGTTCGTCTTCCCACCCCCGCACAGCTCAAAAGGTTCAGTGAACCTTTTGAGGTTGGAAATAGAGCGAACTTTGTTCGCAACAGTCGTAATGGTCAGATTTGGAGTGTAAAACACGAACAAATCTGCCAATCAACCACTGCGCTGAGATGTTGACACTAACTTTGAGAAGCGGGGCTTGAGCCCAGCCTCTTTAAAATGTTGTCAATTATATCCGACATATAACTGTAAAAAAATGTGGGAGGCCTCACTGGTTATGTCAACTATATCTGACATCTTTCTGTAATGTTATTATATACCTATGGAGAAATATTGTCAACTATATTTGACATGTTTTTTGTAAAAAGTTTGCAACATCTTTTTGATTTATTTTGTGGTACAATAGATAAGATATGAGCAAGGAATTTAATCACACAACTGTTCTCTTGCATGAGACAGTAGATATGTTAGACATCAAACCAAATGGAATTTATGTAGATGCAACGCTGGGTGGAGCAGGGCATAGTGAGTACCTGCTCAGTCAGTTGACAGATGGTGGGCATCTTTATGCCTTCGACCAGGATCAGACGGCTATTGATCATGCCCAAATCCGCTTGGCATCCTACATTGAAAAGGGACAAGTCACCTTTATCAAGGACAATTTCCGCAACCTCAAGGTCCGCTTGGCAGAACTTGGAGTGACAGAAATTGATGGGATTTGTTACGATTTAGGTGTGTCCAGTCCTCAGCTGGATGAGCGGGAGCGAGGTTTTTCCTATAAACAGGATGCACCGCTTGACATGCGGATGAACCGTGATGGTCAGTTGACGGCCTATGATGTGGTCAATTCCTATGACTACCATGATTTGGTGCGGATTTTCTTCAAATATGGAGAGGATAAGTTTTCCAAGCAGATTGCTCGTAAGATTGAACAGGCGCGTGCTGTCAAACCGATTGAAACAACGACAGAGTTGGCAGAGCTGATTAAGTCTGCTAAGCCTGCCAAGGAACTCAAGAAGAAGGGACATCCTGCCAAGCAGATTTTTCAGGCCATTCGGATTGAGGTCAACGATGAATTGGGAGCGGCGGATGAGTCTATCCAGCAGGCCATTGACTTATTAGCCTTGGACGGACGCATTTCCGTCATTACCTTCCATTCTTTAGAAGATCGTTTGACCAAACAACTCTTCAAGGAAGCGAGTACGATTGATGTGCCAAAAGGTTTGCCTTTTATCCCAGATGATTTAAAAGCACCGCTTGAATTGGTCAATCGTAAGCCTATCTTACCTAGTCAAGAAGAATTGGAAACCAATAATCGTGCCCATTCAGCCAAGTTGCGCGTAGCCAAGAGAGTACATAAGTAGGAGAAACATCTATGTTACAAGAAAAACGTAGAGAAGCTACCATGCGAGTGATTGGTGATAAGTTTAAAACCTTCACCCGTGTAGAAAAAGCCTTTTATACCAGTATTATCCTATCCGGTCTGGCCTTGGCGATAGGGATTATTTTCTTGCAGACCCGTTTGATTCAAGTCCAGTCTGAAATGGCCAAGGTTAATCAAAACATCAATCAAAAACAGATTGAAATCAATGATGCCAAACAGGCTGTTAATGAGCTCACACGTTCGGCACGTCTGATGGAGATAGCGGAGAAAGCTGGATTAACATTTAATAACGACAATATTGGAGTAGCTGAATAATGCCCAGAAGAAACAATAAACTCTTGCAGTATGTCCTGAAAACAAGGTATCTTCCGTCCCAAAATCGTCGAAGAGTAGGCCAAGGTCTGCTGTTTTTGACGATTTTAATCTTTTCTATCTTTCTCTTTAATTTTGCCTACATTATTGGTACAGATAGCAAGGCAGGTGTGAAATTATCGGAGAGAGCAGAGGCTGTCCACCAGCAAGAAGTAACTGTTCAGGCCAAACGGGGAACCATCTATGATCGAACAGGTATACCTATTGCAGAAGATTCTACCACCTATACCGTTTATGCTATTATTGATAAGGAATATGTTTCCGAATTGAAGAAAATTCTTTATGTTCAGGACAGTCAATTTAGTAAGGTTGCAGATGTATTCAAAAACCACCTTGGAATGGAAACGGATTACGTTCTTCAACAGTTACGACAGCCAGAACTGAAGCAGGTTTATTTTGGAACCTTAGGGAAAAATATTTCTTATAATACCATGACCACTATCCAGGAGGAGATGAAGGCGGCGGGGATTGAAGGGATAGCCTTTAATGCCAGCCCAGGTCGGATGTATCCAAATGGAAACTTTGCTTCAATCTTTGTTGGGTTAGCCAATTTGATTGAAAACAAGGATGGTAGTCATAGCCTGCAAGGTATGAGTGGCATGGAGTACTATCTCAACGATATTTTGGCCGGTCAGGATGGCAAGGTTGTCTATGAAAAGGACAGCCAGGGACGTGTGCTGCCGGGAACAGAAACAGTTAAGAAAGAAACCATTAACGGTCAGGATGTCTATACGACGATTTCTGCAGACCTGCAACGGTCCTTGGAAACCAATATGAATACTTTCTTTGATACCGCCAGAGGTCGTTATGCAAATGCTACCTTAGTGTCTGCAAAGACGGGTGAAATTTTAGCAACGACGCAACGTCCTAGTTATGATTCAGATACCAAGGAAGGTTTAGGCCAAGAGGGGCTTTTGGAGCGTTCTCTCCTCTACCAAGAGGCTTTTGAACCTGGTTCAACCATGAAGGTCTTGACTGTTGCATCAGCCATTGACAATGGAACTTTTGATCCAAATGCCTACTATACCAATAACGAGTATGTGATTGCCGATGCAAAAATCAATGACTGGACCCTCAACGCTGGTCAATCTGCGGTAACCCTGAATTATGCCCAAGGTTTTTCTTTGTCAAGTAACGTTGGTATGACCCTGCTCCAACAGCAGATGGGGGATGAGAAATGGTTGAATTACCTGACTAAGTTCCGTTTTGGTTATCCAACCCGTTTCGGAATGGGAGATGAAGCACCCGGCTTAGTTCCGGAAGACAATATTGTCACAATCGCAATGTCAACTTTTGGTCAAGGTATTTCTGCCAACCAGACCCAGATGATCAGAAGTTTCACATCTATTGCCAATAATGGGGTTATGTTAGAACCGAAATTTATTTCCGCCCTTTATGATCCCAATACAGACTCTGCACGTATTGCTGCAAAAGAAGAAGTCGGGAACCCTGTTTCGGAAAAAGCGGCAGACGATACTCTTGGCTATATGATCAATGTCGGAACAGACCCTGTGTTCGGAACACTCTACTCTCATGATTTGCAGGGTCCAGCTATTCAGGTGGAAGGCTATGATATTGCCATGAAATCAGGGAGTGCCGAAATTGCCAGTGAAGATGGCCAGGGTTATATCAAAGGAGCCTATACCAACTCGGTAGTGGCCATGATTCCTGCTGAGGACCCGGAATTTATTATGTATGTGACCATTCGTCAGCCAGAAGTCTTGAGTGTTCTCTCTTGGGATACTATTATCAGTCCTACTTTGAAAGAAGCAATGTTATTGAAGGATAATCTCAATCTAGATGCACCTGCTCCGTCCTTGACTTATGTAGAAAAAGAAACAGACTACAAGTTACCAGATTTGATAGGGAAAGCTCCGGGTGAGTCGGCGGAAGAACTTCGCCGTTATCTGGTCCAACCGGTTATTCTGGGCAATGGTGCTGAGATTAAGGAAGTTTCCTTAGAAAAAGATAGTTTGGTAGCCCCTAATCAACAAGTCCTCTTGTTGGCCAATAAGTTGGAAGATATGCCTGACCTATATGCCATAACAAAAGAAAATATGGATATCTTTGCCGAATGGACAGGTATTGAGGTAACCTACGAAGGTTCGGGCTCAAAAGTAGTCAAACAAAATGTTGAAGTAGGGACCAAATTGAATAAAACCAAGAAATTAACAGTTACATTAGGAGAATAATATGCAGTTTGCACTCATATCGGGACTGGTAGCCTTTTTGGCAACGGTTATCCTGATACCACGATTTATTACCTTTTATCAAGCCAAGCGCATCGAAGGGCAACAGATGCACGAGGATGTCAAGCAACACCAGTTCAAAGCAGGAACCCCAACCATGGGTGGGACAGTCTTTCTGGTGGTAGCGATTATTGTTAGCTTCCTCTTTGCGGCTAGTTTGAAAATGTTAACGGGTGGCGTCTTAGCCATTCTCTTCATCCTTGCACTCTATGGATTGGTCGGTTTTTTGGATGATTTCTTAAAAATATTCAAAAAAATCAATGAAGGGCTAAATCCGAAACAAAAATTAGCCTTGCAGATTTTGGGTGGACTGGTATTCTACTTTGTCCATGTGAATGGTGCTGGCGGAGGAGAGCTCAATGTATTTGGTCATATCATCAATCTCGGTATGCTCTATTTACCCTTTGTTCTATTCTGGTTGGTTGGTTTTTCAAATGCGGTCAACCTGACTGATGGTATTGATGGCTTGGCCTCTATTTCGGTTGTTATTAGTTTGCTTGCCTATTCTGTCATTGCCTACAAGGAACAGAAGTTTGACATTCTTTTGGTCTGTGTAACCATGATTGGTGGCTTGCTTGGCTTCTTCGTTTATAATCGTAAACCAGCCAAGATTTTCATGGGAGATGTGGGAAGTCTGGCACTCGGTGGGATGTTGGCAACCATTTCCATTGCCCTCCGTCAAGAATGGACCCTCCTCCTAATCGGTTTGGTCTATGTTATCGAAACGTCATCTGTTATGTTACAAGTTTCGTATTTCAAATATACTAAAAAACGCTTTGGAGAAGGTCGTCGTATCTTCCGTATGACACCATTCCATCATCATTTGGAGTTGGGTGGTTTGACAGGCAAGTCTGAAAAATGGAGTGAGTGGCAGGTTGACTTCTTCCTTTGGTCAGTCGGACTTGTCATGAGCCTGATTACCCTGGCTATTCTTTATCTATAGAATTTCAGAAACAGCAGAAATGCTGTTTTATTTTTACCTTGACAAAAATGGTCGATGAGATGTAGAATAAAGAGAAGTAGAGTCGGCGGAGGATAATTATGGAACAGTTGAACCAAGAACAGCTTTATGGAGTCGTGCTCCAGACCATGACGGCAGCTAGTCAGCTTCCGATGGTTAAAGTCAACAGGGAAGAATTTTTGAAAACTCGGTTTAAGGATAGTCCTTATATAGATAAGATTTTAGCGGATGGGCCAACAGCTGTCTATAGCCTCGAAGCCCTGCGCAAAGAGGCCGATAAAATCATCAATGATATGACAACCAAGACCTCGCTTCTATCCTTTGCAGCAGGCTTGCCGGGCAATCCTTTTACTGCCATAGCAGCTGGGACAGCAGATATTGCTCAGTATTTTGGCTTTGCCTTGAATTTATCGCAGCAAATTGCCTATCTTTTTGGAGAAGATGAGTTGTTTGTTGGTCAAGGAAAGGAAATTCCAGAAGAGGTTCAAATCCGTATTATTGCCTACATCGGTGTCATGTTTGGAGCAGGTGGTTCAGCAGTGCTTCTAAATAAAGTATCCAAAACAGTTGGGGCAAATGTTGGTAAGAAAGTAGCCATGCAGGCTCTGACCAAAACGACTTGGTATCCCTTGGTGAAAAAGGTTGCTGCAGTGATTGGTGTTAAGATTACCAAAAAGACTGTGGAGAAAACCATTGCTAATGCGGTCCCTATTTTGGGTGGACTGATTTCAGGTGGTTTGACCTATTTTACTTTCCAACCAATGGGTGGTTTGTTAGCCGATACCTTTGTAAAAAAATTAAATGGTGATTTCGATAGCGAACTAGAACTCAGCGAAGCCTTCAAGGCTAGTTTGGCAGAGGAAAAAGAACTAGGGATTATCGAGGCAGAATTTACTGAAGTAAGTGAGAGTTAATGAGGGCGGGCATCCGTCCTTTTTGCTTGTCAACCTAAATCATGCTATAATAGAAGGCAGTATAATGAAGAACCAGTATCCATTGTTGGTATCGTCATTTAGTTTTTCTTTTTAACTCGCCTTGCCTAACTCCAGTTATGCCTGCGGTTCGTTGACTAGTACTAAAAGACTATACTTGCCTTGTGAATACGGGTTCTAAAGAGGAAACTATGAAATTTACAGATATGAAACTCAAGCCTTATATTCAGGAGGCCTTGAAAGAAATTAACTTTGTTCAGCCGACAGAGGTTCAGGAAAAACTAATCCCAATCGTCTTGTCTGGTCGTGACTTGATTGGAGAGTCAAAAACAGGCTCAGGAAAGACCCATACCTTCTTAATTCCCATCTTCCAAAAGCTAAATGAGGAATTAGACCAGGTTCAAGCAGTTATTACAGCTCCATCACGAGAATTGGCAACTCAGATTTATCAAGCAGCACGCCAGTTGGCTAGTCATTCGGACATCGAAGTTCGTGTGACCAATTATGTTGGTGGTACAGATAAAAACCGTCAAATTGACAAACTTCAAACTGGTCAGCCCCATATTGTTGTCGGGACCCCGGGCCGTATTTATGACTTGGTTAAATCAGGTGACCTTGCGATTCATAAAGCTAAAACCTTTGTGGTGGATGAGGCAGATATGACCTTGGACATGGGCTTTTTGGAAACGGTAGATAAGATTGCCGGAAGTCTGCCAAAAGATCTACAATTTATGGTCTTTTCAGCCACTATTCCGCAGAAACTGCAACCGTTTTTGAAAAAATACTTGTCCAATCCAGTCATGGAACAAATCAAGACCCAGACGGTCATTTCAGCTACCATTGAAAATTGGCTGATTTCAACCAAGGGCCGTGATCGCAATGCGCAGATTTTGGAAGCGACCAAGCTCATGCAGCCATATTTGGCTATGATTTTTGTTAATACAAAGACCCGTGCAGATGAATTGCACAGTTACTTAACTGCAAATGGTTTGCGGGTTGCAAAAATTCACGGGGATATTCCACCGCGTGAACGCAAGCGAATCATGAACCAGGTGAAAAACTTGGATTATCAGTACATCGTAGCAACAGACTTGGCAGCGCGTGGAATTGATATTGAAGGTGTTAGCCATGTCATTAACGATGCCATTCCTCAGGACCTTTCCTTCTTTGTCCACCGTGTGGGTCGAACAGGACGAAATGGCTTATCAGGCATAGCCATTACCTTCTATCAGCCGAGTGATGATGAGGACATTCGAGAGTTAGAAAAACTTAACATCAAATTCTTGCCAAAAGAAATGAAGAATGGTGAGTTTGTCGATACCTATGACCGTGATCGCCGTGTCAACCGAGAAAAAACTCGTGAAAAACTGGACTTGGAAATGATTGGCTTGGTTAAGAAGAAAAAGAAAAAAGTCAAGCCAGGCTACAAGAAGAAAATCCAATGGGCTGTTGATGAGAAACGTCGCAAGACCAAACGTGTGGAAGCGCGTGCCAAGGGACGTGCAGAGCGCAAGGCCAAACGCCAAACCTTCTAGGAGGGGTGGAAAAGACCATGTTACAAAATATTCTCAGTTTTTATTTGCAGGGGCTTTTGGTCGCAGCCCTGCTGGCTATTCTATCTAGCTTGATTTATTTTGCTGTAAGAGCAGGTAAAAAAGTTGATCGAACGCCACAAGAGCGCCAAGATTTTATATTTGATTTGTTGATGATCAACGTCATGACCATTCCAATACTTGCTTTTGGGGTCATGGGGATTTTGTTAATGTTTAAAGCATAGAAGGAAAAGATATGTACGATACAATAGTTGTTGGAGCAGGTCCTGCAGGGATGACTGCTGCCCTCTACGCAGGACGAAGCAATCTAAAAGTGGCACTTTTGGAGCGTGGAATTTACGGCGGCCAGATGAACAACACCGCTGAAATTGAAAACTATCCAGGCTATGACCATATTTCTGGTCCAGCCTTGGCAGAAAAAATGTTTGAACCTTTGGAAAAATTCGGAGTAGATCACATTTTTGGTACCTTGGTGCGTATCGAAGAAGAGGGACCAATTAAGAAAGTCATTACAGAAGACGGTGTTTTGGAAACCAAAACTGTCATTCTAGCTATGGGGGCTAAACATCGTTTACTAGGTGTTCCGGGTGAGGATACCTACAATAGCCGTGGAGTTTCCTACTGTGCAGTCTGCGACGGAGCCTTCTTCCGTGGACAAAAACTCTTGGTTGTCGGTGGTGGAGATTCTGCGGTCGAAGAAGCCCTCTTCTTGACACAATTCGCAGAATCTGTCACTATCGTTCACCGACGTGACCAGCTCCGTGCCCAAAAAGTCATTCAAGACCGCGCTTTTGCCAATGAAAAAATCAACTTTATCTGGGATAGCGTCGTGGAAGAAATCAAGGGTGATAATCTTCGGGTTCAAAGTGTCCGTATCAAAAATGTGAAAACGGAAGAAGTTAGTGAACTGGACTTCGGTGGTGTCTTTATCTATGTCGGTTTGGATCCGATGACGGATTCGGTTGTCGATTTGGGTATTACGGACGAGGCTGGTTGGATTATCACGGATGAAAAGATGGCAACCAGCAAATCTGGTATTTACGCTATTGGTGATATTCGCCAAAACCAACTGCGTCAGATTGCGACCGCTGTTGGAAATGGGGCAGTTGCTGGTCAGGAAGTCTATAACTACATCACAGAACTAGCTGAATAGGGGAATACAATGTTTCATATTTACGACATTCAGAAAAATCCAGATGGAATTTCCTTTGAGAAAACCTTGGACTTGCAGGAAGAATTGCAGGCTCGAAATAGTGAAGTTTTAGGCTTGTCTCCTGTACAAGTAAGTGGAAATGTTCGCTTTGAGTCAGGTTTCTTTTTCTTGGACTATCAGATGACTTACGATATTACCTTGGCTTCCAGCCGTTCTTTGCAACCTGTCCTGTTACATGAAGTGCAAGACGTCAATGAACTCTTTGTCGCCAATGAAGCAGTTCTTAAGGAGCAGGACTTGATTGATGAGGATATGGTACTGGTAGTAGAAGATGACCACATTGTCTTAGAAGAAAGTGTAGCGGATAATATTCTCCTAGCTATTCCTATCAAGGTTTTGACACCTGAGGAAGAGGCAGGAACCGACCTACCATCTGGTCAAGCCTGGACCTTGATGACAGAAGAAGCCTTTCAGCAAGATGTCCAGGAGAAAAAAGAAGCCAATAGTCCTTTTGCTCAATTGCAGGGCTTGTTTGATAGTGAAGAATAGTTTGGATGGTTAAATTATCTGAAAATTCTTGTCAACTTTCCCCTTTCGGTGTATAATGAAAGGGATACAAATTAGAGGAGTAAACAAATGACAAAAGCAAATTTTGGTGTGGTAGGGATGGCTGTTATGGGCCGCAACCTGGCACTTAACGTTGAATCACGTGGTTATTCAGTAGCCATTTACAACCGCTCTGCTGATAAGACAGAAGACGTTGTTGCAAGCAACCCAGGTAAAAACTTGGTACCAAGTTACGATGTGGAAAGCTTTGTGGCATCTATCGAAAAACCACGTCGTATCATGCTTATGGTTCAAGCTGGTCCTGGTACAGACGCAACCATTCAAGCGCTCTTGCCACACTTGGATGAAGGAGACATCTTGATTGACGGTGGAAATACTTTCTACGAAGACACTATCCGTCGTTCAAAAGAATTGGCAAACTCAGGTATCAACTTCATCGGTACAGGTGTATCTGGTGGTGAAAAGGGAGCCCTTGAAGGTCCATCTATCATGCCTGGTGGTCAAAAAGAAGCTTACGAATTGGTGGCAGATGTCTTGGAAGAAATTTCAGCAAAAGCGCCAGAAGATGGAGCGCCTTGTGTGACTTATATCGGTCCAGATGGAGCTGGTCACTACGTAAAAATGGTCCACAATGGTATCGAGTATGGTGACATGCAGTTGATTGCAGAGTCATATGACCTCATGCAACACTTGCTCGGCTTGTCAGTAGATGAAATGGCTGACATCTTTACTGAGTGGAACAAGGGTGAACTAGACAGCTACTTGATTGAAATCACAGCGGACATCTTGAAACGCAAGGATGACCAAGGTCAAGATGGTCCTATCGTTGACTATATCATGGATGCTGCTGGTAACAAAGGTACTGGTAAATGGACAAGCCAATCATCACTTGATTTGGGTGTGCCATTGTCATTGATTACAGAATCCGTATTTGCTCGTTATATCTCAACTTACAAAGATGAGCGTGTGGCAGCTAGCAAGGTCCTTCCAAAACCAGCTCCATTTGCCTATGAAGGAGATAAGGCTGAATTGGTTGAAAAAATCCGTCAAGCCCTTTACTTCTCAAAAATTATGTCTTATGCACAAGGTTTTGCCCAATTACGTGTAGCATCTAAAGAAAACAACTGGAACCTGCCATTTGGTGAAATCGCAAAAATCTGGCGTGCAGGTTGTATCATCCGTGCTCGTTTCTTGCAAAAGATTACAGATGCATACGGACGTGACGAAGATTTGGCAAACTTGCTCTTGGATGAGTACTTCCTTGATGTAACAGCTAAATACCAACAGGCTGTTCGTGATGTGGTAACCTTGGCTGTTCAAGCAGGAGTGCCTGTGCCAACCTTCTCAGCGGCTATTACCTACTTTGACAGCTATCGTGCAGAAAACTTGCCAGCTAACTTGATCCAAGCCCAACGTGACTACTTCGGTGCTCACACATACAACCGTAAAGACAAAGAAGGTGTCTTCCACTACGATTGGTATAGCGAATCAAAATAAATGGGATGGGCGTGTAAGCGCCCTTCTTTCTAATTTATCGCTAGCTGATTTGATTGATAGAGAGAACAATGAAAGAGATAATGGCTAAGAAAATTTTGATTGCAGGAAGAGAACGCAATCTATCGCACTTTGTTTCCATGGAATTACAGAAGAAGGAGTATTTGGTAGACTACGCTTCGACAGGGAAAGAAGCCTTGCAGTTGGCTCATGAAACAGATTTTGATTTAATATTAATGAGTTTTCAGCTTTCGGATATGTCTAGCAAGGCTTTGTCTAGGGAATTACTGGCTATAAAACCTGCAAGTGTTATTATTGTTGCTATTGATTCAGCAGATGTTGCACAGCATGGAGAAGAAGTACTTTCTTACGCTGTTTCTTATGTTGTAAAACCCTTTGTTATTAGTGATTTAGTTGAGCAGATTTCTTCTATTTTTCGAGGAAGAGATTTCATTGATACTAATTGCAAACAAGTTCACCTACATGCTGCCTACCGTGATTTGAAAATTGATTTTCAAAATCGAACAGTTACTCGTGGGGATGAGTTGATTAACCTGACCAGACGCGAATATGATTTGCTTGCAACTCTGATGAACAGCCCCGAACCTGTCAGCCGAGAACAATTGCTAGAGCGAGTTTGGAAATATGAAACGACATCGGAAACTAATGTAGTAGATGTTTATATTCGTTATTTACGTGGAAAATTAGATGTTACTGGTAAACCATCTTACATCAAGACTGTTCGTGGTGTTGGCTACGCAATGCGAGATTAAGAAAGGGGAAACTCTTTCTTTTTTTTGCTTCCTATGATAAACTGAATGCTAATCATAAAAAAATGGAGATATTATGAATTCGTCGTTTAAAGAAAAAGCTTTATTGATTTTATTGGCTGGAGCTACCCTCTTAGCTGTATTGAATTGGGATACGATATACAAGGCAGTTCAGATTTTGTTGGGAAGCATGAATTCTCTCTTTATAGGGAGTATCATTGCCTTTATTTTAAATGTGCCTATGAAAAAAATAGAGGATCAGATAGAGAAGATTTCTTTTTTGAATAAATCCAAACGTTCCTTGGCTATTGTTGGAGTGTTGATTGGTTTTGCTTTAATTGTTACTGGGTTGGTGTTGATTGTTCTTCCTACCTTGATGTCAACGGTGTCGCAATTAGTGACAGTAAGCAGCACAGCTATTCCTAAATCGGTCAATGCCCTCACAAGCTTCCTGGAAAAAAATGGACTTTTGGCTGGTCAGTTGGGTGACCAGATTGCTGGAATGCTGGACCAATTGAAAAATCTAACCTTTATTTCCAATTTGGTAACGCCTGTCTTATCGGGCTTAGTTTCAAATGTCACAGGAATTTTTTCAAATACTATGACGCTTGTTATGGCCTTCTTCTTTACATTGGCAATACTTGGAAGCAAGGAACACTTGCAATCTATGACTGGTAAATTCCTACAAGCGACACTGCCGACAAAAACTGTTCGAGTGATTAGTTATATTGGAGAGGTTATTATTGATACATACGATAAGTTCCTAATGAGCCAAATCGTAGAAGCCTGTATTATCGGTACTCTCGTATTTGTGAGTTATTCTCTCTCAGGAATTCCTTATGCCAGCATGGCAGGAATTTTGGCAGGTGTTCTATCCTTTGTGCCTTACATTGGTCCCTTTACCGCCTGTCTGATTAGTGCCTTGTTTGTGGCGGTGCAAAATCCGCTCTTGGCACTTTGGTCTATTGCTCTCTTCCAGATTATCCAGTTGATTGAGGGGAATGTGATTTACCCGCGCGTGGTTGGACAATCGGTTGGACTTCCGACCCTGTTTACCTTAGCAGCAGCCTTGATTGGTGGAAATTTGTTTGGCTTGCTTGGTATGGTCTTCTTTACACCTATCTTTGCGGTTATTTACCGTCTGGTTCGTGAATGGGTTGCTAGTCGATTGAAAAAGCAAGAGGATGCGACGATCGGTTAAAATAGAAAGTGAGTCTTGCTCGCTTTCTTTTAATTTTGTTTATTTTGTGCTATACTGAAGTGATAAAGTTTAAGTAGGAGAAAGAGTATGCGTTGTCCAAAATGTCAGAGTTTGAAATCAAGTGTCATTGATAGTCGTCAGGCTGAAGATGGCAATACCATCCGCCGTCGTCGTTCTTGCGATCAATGTGGTCAACGTTTTACCACCTATGAGCGCATTGAGGAAAAAACCCTCGTCGTTGTGAAGAAGGACGGGACTAGGGAGCAATTTTCCCGTGAAAAGATTTTCAATGGCATCATTCGTTCAGCTCAAAAACGTCCAGTATCAACTAGTGATATAGACGAAGTTGTCAACCGGATTGAGCAGAAGGTTCGTTCTCAGAGTGATGGCGAGGTCGAAAGTGATGTCATTGGTAACTTTGTCATGGATGAATTGGTGGAGTTGGATGAAATCACCTATGTGCGTTTTGCCTCTGTCTATCGTTCCTTTAAGGATGTGGAAGAGTTGGAAAATCTGCTCAAGCAGATGATTTCTAAGGGTAGTAAAGTAAAGTCAGGTGCTGCCAATGAAACCAAGTGATTTATTTACCTACATCAAGACCAGTCCTTTTACACCAGACATTATCAGTTTAAGCCAGTGCTATCAACCTATCATTAGTTTTGATGCCCTAGCCCTCTACTATTATCTCTATAGTTTTTCAGATCAGGGTCAGGGACGTTATAAATGGGCGACAATCCTCAATCACATGGATTTTGGTATGAAGCGCTTGGAGCAGGCCTTGGATCGCTTATCTGCCATGGAATTGCTACAAGTCTATCGGGCAGATGAGTTGACAGGCTTGGTCTTGTTGCCACCACTGACGGCCAAACAATTTTTGGACAAGCCCCTGTACAAACAGCTATTGGCCCAACGAATAGGTGAAGCCAGTGTGGAGGGCTTACAGGGGTCTAGACCTCCTAAAGAAAAGAATGTATCCAAAACCTTCTCTCAGGTCTTTACGCTTACTGGCCAGATTGAGGGGAGTTTTGAGAGAAAGAATGATTTTGACTGGTCGGCCTTTAAAGCCTTGATGGCTAAGGACAAGCTTCTTTTTCAAGATGAAGCTGAGGATATTATTGCCCTTAGTCACATAGCAGAGCAGGCAGGTTGGACCTGGTTGGAAACCTATCGTCAGGCTAAAGTAACAGCGATTGGACAGACAATTTCAACCAAGCGCTTGCAGCATTCACGCCAGGCAAGACCATTAGCTTCAGGAAATTTTACTCCTCAGGAAGAGGCAATTGTTCGTGAAGCCAAGGCTATATCCAGTAAGGATTATTTGCAGTTTATCAAGGATCGCCTCAAGGCGGTTGTCACTACGGCAGAGAAGAAGTGCTTGAAAGATTTGGCAAACTTGGGCCTACTTGACGAAGTTATCAATGTCTTGGTTCTCTACACTTTTAACAAGGTGGATTCGGCCAATCTGAATGAGAAATATGCCATGAAATTGGGTAACGATTTTTCCTACAAGGGGATTGGCAGCGCAGAGGCAGCTGTTCTTTACTTAAGAGAGTTGAAGACAGGTCAAGCTATCGCCAAGCCGAGCCAGCCACAAAAAACCAATGTACCTGACTGGAGTAAGGAAGAAGTGGTTATGGACACAAGCCCAGAAGCTCAGGCTAGAATGGAAGCCCTCAGAAAACGAATGTTAGAAAACGAAAGCAAGGGAGGTAGTTGATGAAATCAGTTCAAGACAGGTTGTCCCAGGCAACCAATCCAAGTCCAAAATCCTATCAGCAACTCTTTCAAGAGATTGTCAGCGATACTGAAGTTGCTGCTTTTATCAAAAAAGAAGGTTTGACCCAGCAGGAAATCACCCTCTCCATTTCTAAGTTTTTAGAATATATCAGTCAGCGTGACCTCTTTGTCAAACAGGATGAAACCTATATTGCAAAAGGCTATCAACCTGTTTTGGTCATGAACGAAGGCTATGCCGATGTTTCTTATCTTGAAACAGAGGAATTGGTCGAATACCGTCGTCTGGAAGCTATCAAGAACCGTATCCAGCTTATCAATATGCCCCAAGCACTCAAAAAAGTTACTATTGCAGATTTGGATTTCACAGACAACAATCGTGTTGAGGTTTATGAGGCTATTGATACATTTGTAGAACAGGTGGGCGAATACTACAAAGGCTTGTATCTATACGGTGATTTTGGAATTGGGAAGAGTTTTTTGATGGCTTATATGGCCCATCGCTTATCAACCAATCGCCACCTCTCTACCACCATGCTTCATTATCCAACCTTTGTGGTGGACATAAAAAATGCCATCAAAGATGGCTCTGTCAAGGAGCGAATTGATGAAATCAAGATGGCTCAGGTCTTGGTACTAGATGATATCGGAGCGGAGCAACATAGTCCGTGGGTGCGCGACGATGTGCTGCAGGTCATTCTTCAATACCGCATGCAGGAAAATCTGCCGACCTTCTTTACATCCAATTTCTCCCTCGATGATTTGGAACGGCATTTCGCATCTGGTAAGTCTGGTGATGAAACCTGGCAGGCTAAACGGGTTATGGAGCGGATTCGTTATCTGGCTCGCGATTTGCATTTGAAAGGAAATAACCGCCGATGAATGAAACCATTGATTTGATGCTGAACCATACTTCCGTCCGTCGTTTTACGGAAGAGCCCATTGAGGCGGAGCATTTGAAAGCTATTATTTCAGCTGGGCGAGCTGCGTCTAGCTGGAAGAATTTCCAGTCCTATTCCATCATTGTGGTGCAGTCAGAGGAGAAAAAACAGGCTCTCTATGATTTGGTGCCCCAGCCAGCTATTTTACAGGCTCAGGCAATTTTGCTCTTTGTGGGTGACCATAACCGTGTCAGCAAGGCGGCTCAACTCCACGGTTCAGACTTTGATGCCAAGGGAACAGAGAATCTCCTGATTTCTTCTGTTGATGCGAGCCTAGCAGGGCAAAATGCCCTTTTAGCAGCTGAAAGCTTGGGCTACGGTGGGGTCTTCATCGGTATGATTCGCCATAAGGCCTTGGCAATAGCAGAGCTGTTCAGCTTGCCAGACTTTACCTATCCGATTTTTTGCATTGCACTAGGTCGGCCAGCCCAAAACCATCCTGTTAAACCACGTTTGGCAAGCGAAGCCATTGTCTTTCAGGAAGAATATGTGGAGTAAGGTGTAGATGTGATTGAAGCCTACGACCAAGTTCAGACGGAATATGCAGGAGCCCGTCAGACAGAAACATGGTCTGAGCGAATGGTTGCTCAGTTTGGTCAGCCAGAGCAGCCTGAAACCAGGGCTGTATTAGAAAAAAATAAACTATTGTAAGTTATAGTCTTTTTGTTTGCTTTTAGTACTCGCTCAAACTGTCTGGGAGACAGTTTGAGGTTGGTGTTAAAGTGAACCAAGTTCACATCAAAAGCTGCAGACAGTACTGGAGTACGGCAAAGCGAGTTCAAATAATGATGACATTATTTGAAGTTGGAAATGGGGAAACGAAGTTTCCTCATGCGTCGACGTAATAAAAGATAAACGAAAACGACTATATTAGAAGAGGAGGAGCTATGGCTCAACCAACTATCGCCATCGTTGGCCGTCCCAACGTTGGTAAATCAACACTATTTAACCGTATTGCGGGGGAACGTATTTCTATCGTAGAAGACGTGGAAGGTGTGACCCGCGACCGTATTTATGCTACTGGTGAGTGGCTCAATCGTAAGTTTTCCTTGATTGATACGGGTGGTATCGACGATGTGGATGCACCTTTCATGGAACAAATCAAGCACCAGGCTGAGATTGCCATGGATGAAGCAGATGTTATCGTCTTTGTTGTTTCAGGTAAAGAAGGTGTGACAGATGCGGATGAGTATGTATCGCGTATCCTTTATAAGACCAACAAACCAGTCATTTTGGTTGTCAATAAAGTCGATAACCCTGAAATGCGGAATGACATCTACGATTTCTATTCGCTTGGTCTTGGGGATCCCTACCCAGTATCATCTGTGCATGGTATCGGTACAGGGGATGTCTTGGACGCTATCATTGAAAATCTGCCAGCTCAGGAAGTAGAGGAAAATCCAGATATTATCAAGTTCAGCTTGATTGGTCGTCCAAACGTTGGTAAATCCAGTTTGATTAACGCTATTTTGGGTGAAGAGCGCGTGATTGCATCGCCTGTTGCTGGAACGACTCGTGATGCTATTGATACGCACTTTACAGACCCAGAAGGTCAAGAATTTACCATGATTGATACCGCAGGGATGCGCAAGTCTGGTAAGGTCTATGAAAATACGGAGAAATACTCCGTTATGCGTGCCATGCGTGCCATTGAACGCTCGGATGTTATACTCATGGTCATCAATGCCGAGGAAGGTATTCGTGAGTACGACAAACGCATCGCAGGCTTTGCCCATGAAGCTGGTAAGGGGATGATTATCGTCGTTAACAAGTGGGATACGCTTGAAAAAGACAACCACACCATGAAGAAATGGGAAGACGATATCCGCGACCAGTTCCAATACTTGTCATACGCACCGATTATCTTTGTGTCTGCCTTGACCAAGCAACGCCTGCATAAGTTGCCTGAGATGATCAAGGCTATTAGCGAAAGCCAGAATACCCGTATTCCGTCGGCAGTTCTTAACGATGTCATCATGGATGCTATTGCCATCAATCCGACACCAACTGACAAGGGCAAACGTCTCAAGATTTTCTATGCGACACAAGTTGCGACCAAACCACCGACCTTTGTGGTCTTTGTCAACGAAGAAGAGCTCATGCACTTCTCCTATATGCGTTTCTTGGAAAATCAAATCCGCAAGGCCTTTGTCTTTGAAGGAACACCAATTCATCTGATTGCACGAAAACGGAAATAAGAAAGAGAGGTCAAACCTCTTTTTTCTTTGCAGATGTTTACAAATTTGCTAGAATGGACTTGGAGGTGTTGGTATGGTAGCGTTTCCGATTTGGCGTTCTTTTTTGATATTGCTTTCTTTCGCACGTTGTCAAGTCAAGTGCAACAAGTTCATTGATAACTAGAGTTCCAGAGGTTAAGTTGTTTGGGCTAGCCCAAACAGGAATTTTG
>NZ_JAVIHI010000012.1:0-48508 GCF_036680365.1 Streptococcus sp. SS-4456
ACCTCACAAGTCCTTTTTATTATATTATACTCCTAAATACGAAGAAAAGCCCTTAGAAAATAAATTCTAAGGACTTTGTCTTCAGTCTGAATTCTCCCAAATGGAAGAATTACTTTTGAAGTATTTCTTTGATAACACGCGCAGGATTGCCTGCTAAAACAACATTATCACCAAAAGACTTGGTCACAACAGAACCAGCACCAACAACAACATTGTTGCCCAAGGTCACGCCAGGTAAGATTGTCACACCACCACCAGCCCAGAAATTATCACCGATGGTAATTGGAGCTCCATATTCCAAACCAGAATTTCGTTCATCAGGATCTAGTGGATGAAGTGGAGTTAGCAACTGTACATTGGGACCAAGCATGGCATTTTTGCCAATGGTAATGGGACAAACATCCAACATGGTACAGTTGAAATTAGCGTAAAAATCCTCACCAACATGAATATTACTACCGTAGTCACAGTAGAAATTTGGCTCCATGTAAATCCGCTCACCTGTAGCTCCAAACCAGTTCTTCAATTGCTCCGAACGAACCTGACCATCTACTTCATCGTTAAATCGTTTCATATTTTGACGAGCTAAAATCCGCATCTGAACCAATTCTGGATCACCAGCCTGATAAAATTCCCCTGCAATCATTTTTTCTCTTTCTGTCGACATACCCCTACTCCTATTTTTTTATGATTAAATTGATAGCTTGAGCAAGACGAGCTTCTTGTTCTTCAGGGTTTTCAGATGGATGAGTGATACAATCTTGTACCTTCTGAGCAATAACCATTCCCATCATACTATTAATGCTGGAACGAACAGCACTCAACTGAGTTACAATATCAATGCATTCCTGGTCTTCTTCAATCATTTTCTGAATGCCTCTGAGCTGACCTTCAGCCCGTTTCAAACGGTTTATCATCTTTTTCTTATCAGTATTCATACCCTATATGGTACTGCTTGAAGTGAAAAATGTCAATTTTTTACCTTGACATCTTTCCGATTCCTTGATATATTTTAGATACCCCTTAGGGTATAAAGGAGTAACAATGTTTAAACAATTATTTTCAGGAATGTTTTCAAATACTGACAGTCTTCCGATAACTGATGTAGAACAAGCATTAAAATCTACGAATGCTATTTTGCTAGATGTTCGCGAAGTCGACGAATTTGCTAGTAGTCATATTCCACAAGCCATCAACCATCCCTTAAGTCAACTTGACCAATTTAAAGGTGACAAAACCAAGAACTATCTCATCATCTGTCAATCTGGCATGCGTAGCCAACGGGCGACAGAATATCTAAAATCTCAAGGCTATCAAGCAATCAACATTAAAGGCGGTATGAATGCCTGGACAGGAGGAATAGCATGAAAATAATTATTGTAGGTGGTGTCGCTGGCGGTATGTCAGCAGCTACTCGTCTGCGTCGTCTGAAGGAAGAGGCTGAAATCATTGTATTTGAAAAAGGACCGTATGTTTCCTTTGCCAACTGCGGTTTACCTTATTATATTTCTGGGGAAATAGCAGAGCATGATAGTTTATTACTCCAA
Source organism: Streptococcus sp. SS-4456 (assembly GCF_036680365.1). Taxonomy (NCBI): domain Bacteria; kingdom Bacillati; phylum Bacillota; class Bacilli; order Lactobacillales; family Streptococcaceae; genus Streptococcus; species Streptococcus sp. SS-4456. The sequence continues at coordinate 1,548 of NZ_JAVIHI010000012.1, forward strand.
ACGCCAGAAAGTTTGAAACAACGCTTTAATCTAGATGTCCGCCCCTTCCATGAAGTCATTAGTATCGATACTGAGCAGCAAACGGTCACTGTCAATACTCCAAGTGGACAAATCACAGAAAACTATGACAAATTGATTTTATCACCAGGTGCCAAACCTGTCATTCCAAATCTATCTGGTATTGAAGAAGCAAGCAATCTCTTTACTCTACGAAATGTGCCCGATTTAGATAAGATTATGGCCAAGCTAGACCAAATCGAATCAGGTCAGGCAATTGTTATTGGTGCAGGATTTATCGGTCTGGAAATGGCTGAAAACTTAGCTTTAAAAGGCTTGAAGGTCACGCTTGTCGAACAGGCTCCTCATGTTTTACCTACTTTTGACTTGGAAATGGCACGATATGTGGAAGCAGAGCTAACAAGTAAGGGGGTCAATGTTATCACTGGACAATCCGTAACTGCCTTTCATGAAAAGGGACAGGTTCTAGAATTGTCTAACGGACAAACCTTGTCATCTGATGTGACCATTCTCTCAGTCGGTGTTGCTCCTGATAGTCAACTGGCTAAAAATGCTGGAATTGAACTGGGTCTCCGTGGCGGTATTCTCGTAGACCAAAACTATCAGACCAATCAAGATAATATCTACGCCGTTGGTGATGCCATTGTAGTTAAACAAGAAATAACAGGACAGGATGCCTTGATTTCTCTGGCTTCTCCTGCCAACCGACAAGGCAGACAGGTGGCGGATGTTATCGCTGGACTTGATAGAAAAAACAAAGGTTCTATTGGAACAGCTATCGTTAAAGTCTTTGACCTAGCTGTCGCCTCAACAGGTTTAAGCGAACGTACTGTTCAAGAACTCGGCTATGAGCATGCCGTTATTCATACGACTGGAAAAGACCATGCAGGTTATTATCCTGGTGCGACTGATATTGTGCTGAAACTCATTTTCTCTCCAACTGACGGCAAAATTTTCGGTGCCCAGACAGTCGGTCAAAAGGGAGTAGATAAGCGAATTGATGTCCTTGCTACTGCTATCAAGGCTGGACTGACGATTTTTGATTTACCAGAGCTTGAATTGACTTACGCTCCGCCATTTGGTTCAGCCAAAGATCCTGTCAATATGATTGGATATGCTGCCATGAACATCGCAGAAGGTATCAGCCAAAATATCCAATGGCACCAGTTAGATGAGGAGCTAGCAAACGGCAAAATCTTGTTGGACGTCCGCAATCCTGGCGAAGTCGCAAAGGGACAGTTCAAAGAATTCATTCACATCCCTTTGGACCAATTGCGTGAGCGAATTGGAGAACTGGATGCTTCAAAAGAATACATTGTCAGCTGCCATAGTGGACTTCGTTCTTATATTGCCGAACGCATCTTGAAAGAAAAGGGTTTTGACGTTAAAAACCTAGACGGAGCCTATTCACTTTATAAGATGGCATTGCCTGAAAATATTATCCAACCATAAGCAACTAACCTTCTGTGATTTTGGGTCCAGAAGGTTTTTTCTTGACTTTAAATATTGTATATCGTACAATCTAGTTATTATTACTAGATATGAGAAAGTTGATAATCTATGAAACATTCCCTCCCCTACTGGCATGAATTACCTGACTTGGACCTCTACCTAGACCAAGTTCTTTTATATGTCAACCAAATGACCATTTCACCTGATGATATTGAACAGAAGAAATTGACTGCCGCCATGATTAACAATTACGTCAAACACAAGCAGCTCGAAAAACCTGTTAAGAAAAAATACCAAAAACAACAAGTAGCCCGCTTGATTGCCTTGACTATCTTAAAAAATGTCTTTTCCATTCAAGAAATCAGTCAGACCTTACATCTTCTTCTCCAGACAAACAGTTCTGAAACACTATACAATCATTTTGTTGACTGTATGCGAAACGAGGAAAATGAAGAAACGCCTGAAATCATTCGCTATGCTTGTCAATCCGTCAAACTTTACTACAAAACCCGTCAACTCACTATGGAGTTAGAAAGGAGTCACCATGAATCCTAGTTTGAAATTAAGTCTAAAACTTTCATTTGGTGAAGAAGTCGCAAATAGCGTCACTCATGCAGTGGGCGCCCTGCTTATGTTGGTCTTGCTTCCCATTACTGCTATTCATTCTTTTCAAGATTATAACGTGACAGCGGTGGTCGGCATGTCTATCTTTGTCATCAGCCTTTTCCTCATGTTCCTATCCTCTTCCATCTACCACTCCATGCCCTATGCTTCTACCCACAAGTACATCCTGAGGATTATTGACCATAGCATGATTTACATTGCCATCGCTGGAAGTTACACACCTGTTGCCCTTTCCTTGGTCGGTGGTTGGCTAGGTTATCTGATTGTAGGTTTGCAATGGGGATTGACTATTTTTGGTATACTCTATAAAATTTTTGCTAAAAAAATAAACGAAAAATTCAGCCTCTTCCTCTATCTTTTCATGGGCTGGTTGGTTGTCTTTATCTTGCCAGCTATTTTGCAAAAGACTGGGATGACATTCGGCATTCTCATGCTGGCTGGTGGCATATCCTACACCATTGGCGCGCTCTTCTATGCTAAGAAAAAGCCTTATTTCCACATGATTTGGCATCTCTTTATCCTACTGGCTTCAGCACTGCAATACATCGCCATTGTCTATTTTATGCTATAAGAAAACAGCTTCTAGAAAACTAGAGGCTGTTTTTAATGCATTAAACTGATGATCATTCCGAGCAGATAAAGAATTGACACGGTGCCCAAAAATACCAAATGCGCCTTTCGACTCATGACTACATAGCCTACAAATTCCCGAATGAAGGCATTGAGGCTAAAGTAAAATTTGGTTTTTGCTCCATAGCCGATACATTTGATTTTCAGTTTTCGGGCCAATAGCAGAGCTCTAAAAACATGATAGTAATTGGTTACAAGGGTAAATCGACTGCCTGATTTCATCAAGGCATAGGAGAATTTCAAATTTTCTTCTGTGTTGGTCGATTGGTTTTCGATAAGAATGTCTTCAGCAGGCACTCCTTTCTCCAAGGCATAATTTGCCATAGCTTGACCTTCAGCTATAATTTCATCAGGACCTTGTCCGCCTGACATGATCAGCTTACTGCCAGGCTGCTTCTGATAGATCGCTATGCCTTTGTCAATCCGAGAAGCCAAAAGTGGCGTCACCTGGTCACCAATCAAACCTGCTCCTAGCACCACCACATAATCCAGTTTCCCTGGGAAAAGATTGACCAAATTGACAAAGCTAGATGTGGTATAAAGCATACTGATGATAATGGCATAGGACACTAAAAATCCAACATAGACAAACACCATATTGAAAAAACTGATACCAGAAAGGGTGCTTGCTACAGACGGCGCGATAAAGAAATAAAAAGTTAAGCCGATTGCTAATCCTAACGATAAAAAGTTATGAAAACGGACACCTTCTCGCTTCAAAATCCGAAAACCGTTCAGATAGAGGGTAATCAGCAAGACAAATGGACCACTCAAGAAGGCTAGAGCCAATAAGATTGCCAGAGCGATTGCCAAGACCCGCAAGATTTCATTATTTTCTAAAATACCAGTTGATACGACCCAGAACAAAGCCCAGACCAGCACATTCAAGGCAAAAAGAGAGATAAAAATCGACCGTCGCTCCCGGAAATAAAGAAGAGCAAACAATCCAATGGAAGCTAGTAAAAGCCAGAAAAAGAATATCACAACAATTTCCCTCCTGCTAGCATTGACTTGATGGGCTCAAAGGTCTTTCGGTGAATGGGCGTAATGCCCAGCTTGTTCAAGCCTTCTAAGTGTTCTGCTGTTCCGTAACCTGCATTCTTGGCGAAACCATAGCCAGCAAACTCCCTGTCATAGTCCGCCATCATCTTATCCCGCGTCACCTTGGCCACGATGGAAGCCGCTGCGATAGACAGGCTATTGGCATCTCCCTTGATGATGGAAGTTTGCGGTATGGGCGTATCCAACTTCATGGCATCTATCAAGAGATGTTCAGGCTCTTGGCTCAACTGCCCCAAAGCCTTCAGCATGGCTAACTTGGTTGCCTCGTAGATGTTGACCTGGTCGATGACAGCTGCATCTTTTATTCCCACACCGACTGCCACCGCCCGCTCCATGACCTCTTGGTAGATGGCTTCATGCTTGGACTTAGGGATTTTCTTGGAGTCGTTGAGGTGGCGGATTTTACAGCCTTTGGGCAAGATGACCGCCGCTGCCACCACCGGACCTGCTAGAGGCCCTCGGCCGACTTCGTCGATACCAGCGATGAACTCCACCCCATTTTCATAAAGGGCTTTTTCGTAAGATAGCATAGCTTCTAAGCGAGCATCTTCTGTTGCTTCTTTTTCCAGCTCCTTACGGCGTTTCTTGATGGCAGTCTGGACCCCTGCTCGCTCATCCTGAGCCAGTTGATCCCAGACTGGACTATTTAGACTGTCCACCTGGGCCAGCAGAGCTGTCACTTCCTTAATCGTTGCCATCTAAGTCACTCACCCTGTCTAATGTATAAGTACCTAAACGACCATCTCGAACGTCCTTAACAAAGAGATTGTAAAAACGGTCATAATCATCACGGAAACCCAATTTCTTGGTCCAGTCCATGATGAGTTCAGGTGTTTCCAGCTCCAAATCCATCCCCTTGAACCGCTCCTGCAGGCGTTCTGGATAGTTGGCCTTGAAATAGTCCAAACCAAAAATGGTCACTTCATCCATTGGCAAGAGCTGATCCTTAATGGCTCCTGTCAGAGCCAACTTAAGTCCGACTTCTTGGTCCTCAAACTTAGGCCAGAGAATCCCGGGTGTATCAAGGATTTCAAGGTCCTTGTTAGATTTAAGCCACTGTTGGCCCTTGGTCACACCTGGTTTGTTGCCGACAACAGCAATCTTCTTCCCAGCCAAACGGTTCATGAGGGTGGATTTTCCAGCGTTTGGAATACCGATAATCATGGTCCGCAAGGTTTCTTTTTGAATCCCTCTCTCGCGGAGGCGTTCAATCTTCTCTTTCATCAGACTCTTAGCAGCGTCGGTCACCTTTTTCACCGTCGCTTGCTCTTTTGAGTTGATGGCAAGGGTACGAATGCCCTGACCTTCAAAGTAGCTCTGCCATTCTTTTGTACGGACAGGGTCTGCCAAATCGACCTTATTTAAAATCATAAGCTTTGGCTTGTCGCCGACAATCTTGGTCAACATGGGGTTTTGGCTGGATAGGGGCAGACGGGCATCGACCAAAATAGTCACGAAATCAACGTGCTTGATGTTCTCCTGTACCTGTCGACGAGCCTTGGACATGTGACCCGGAAACCATTGAATAATTGCCATGTAGTAAAAATCCTTTCGTAGCAAGGGTTTAAGACCCTTGGTTTTTAAAAATGCACAAAAAACCAAAAATAAACCAAAAATTTAAATTAAACTATCCCCAAACAAATTTATATCCATCAACTTTTTGACTTGTATCTTGTTTCCTGATAGTAATGATTTCAAAATGGTCAATATATTTTGAAATATCTTCTTTTACTCTTGGCAATATATTGGCTGTTATGTGTCTAGGTGCATAACTTTCATTTATTCCTATTAGCGTTCTAAATGTACTCAAAGAACATTCCAAACTTTTTTGTTCGATATTCTCTTCGATTAAGTCAAATACTGATTGCGAGTATTTACATTTCCATATTTTTAAATCTTTAAAATTGAAGTTGTTATCCAATGCAAATTTTTCCATTACAAGAATAGATTGATTTTGAGACTCTATTGTACTATGGGTATAGCCCATAGTTGTTTCAGGGTTCACATGTCCCACACGTTCCATGATTTCCTTGAGAGGAACGGGTGCATCCCCTCTTTGAAGATATGTAATATGCATATGTCTAAAGGAATGTGGCGTTACATGTTTTTTCCACTCAAATCCATATCGCTCCATACAATTCTTTTTCAAATCTGTTTCAATTCTCGATATGATTTCTCTAAAAGAATGTGAAGTTATAGGAGAGCCATATTCTGTCCTAAATACAGATGATGATTTCCTGAACGATTTTTTTGGATTTTTAAACATATACTTATCAAACTCATTACTTCTTTGCAGAGCCCGTAAATAAGCATCAACTGCTATTTGCGGAAGACGAACATATCTTTCAGATTCATCTGTTTTTGTCTCATCGTAATAAAAGTCATCTACCTTTAAGTCATGTGACTGCAATGAACGGGAGACATCTAATATAGCTTTTTCTAAATCCACAGATGATTCTACAACAGCTCCTGCTTCCCCAATTCGAATACCAGTAAATAAAAGAAAAATTGCTAAATCGTAGTAGTTAGGATTCCTCCTCTTGCTAAGCTCTTCAAAGAAGACCAATAATTCATGAACTTCTAAGAATTGCATTTTCTTTCTCAATTTAGCTTTACGTTTTTTACTTTTGGATACGTTTATTTTAACTGCTAAAAGTGGATTATATTGGTAAATCTGATGTAAAACACCGTAATTTAGAATTTTATTCAAGCTACTTCGAATATGTGAAAACGTTGAAGCTGAGCAATCATAAATTCGAATATAGTCTTTCAAAATTTTTTCCAAAAGTAACGGTTTTATTGAGGTTAGAAGATAATCGTCACCTATAATTTCACCCAATCTTTTAAGTACCAATTTTTCTCTATCTGCTGTTTGCTTTTTGACTGAGACACACCACGACTCAAACCAAGCTTCTCTCAAATCTTTAAATGTGAGAATTGTCTCGACATTAATTTTTGATTGAGTAACATTGAGTAAATTTTCAATTTTTTCCTGTAATTCAAATTCAGCTTTTTTTCGTGCAGAACTAGTATCCTTATAGTAAGACACAGATGCTGTTTTCCATTTCCCAGTTAGAGGATCCTTGTAAGAATCACCAACTTCAAATCTAATTTTTCCTGTTTTTGTTTCCCTTCTTTTATAAAACATTTTGAACTCTCTTTCTTTTTAAAAGAGAAAATATGATAGCCAATAGAATTAACCCACTCTATTTTATCACATCTTCTGAAAATTATCGGCTAATTTTTCTCTTTCCAAGTAAGGAACTCTTCAAATCCATCTAAATTGATAAATACCAGTTTATGAGTAGGATTTATGACATAGTGCTTAAATTTTTTATTCTCTCTCATTTCAGTAAGCCATCGATTTAGTGTGTGTATATTTAGTCCATCCCACCTTTTCATCAGACTTTTTTTGGTAGCCCACTCTGCAATACTGTTTTCAACTGGTATGTACTTTATTTTTACTACTTTTGTCATTATTTCCTCCTCAAAAGATAAGTAGCAAAAAAATTGAGACAAGTTTCATGACATTGGTGGGTTGATTCGGACATCAACATAGGAATCTCACCTGCTCCATTTTTCGACTAGAGCCTGAACGTTCAGAAGTATCATTAACATTATTTGTGTCATGGCAAATTGGATTCCAACCCAATTTTAGAAACAGATATTTTTTCGCTCATATCATCGCGTATCTCTTTCAACTGCTCGACAAATAAATAAAGTCCCACCTCGGTCTATTCAATTTTCAAAGGACCAGGAGGGACTATTTGATATTTTTCTTTATCCTCTTAGGATAATCTGATAATCCTAAGAGATAATCTGTACTGACACAATATAGATTAGAGAGACGAATTAAATCTTCGATTGACAGACCACGTTTTCCAGATTCGATTCTCGAATATGAGGCCTGACTACAAAATAAATAATTTGCTACAAATTCTTGAGTAAAATCTGCATCTTCTCTTAAATCTTTTATGCGTCTGTACCTCACGTCTGTTCACTCCTATAACAAGTATATCGGTGAATATTCAGGACTTTTCAATAATATACCAAACTGGTATATGTTCATTAAGGAGTATTACATCTACGTGACTACTTGGAATTAAAAATTAATTTCTACTCCATTTCACATACGGAAATTGTGTACCTATAAATTTTTTCGATAACGAGTAAAGGCGGTAGCTAAATACCGCCTCCACATACTTTACCTATGAATTTTCAAAATTATCGAACTATTACTCAATTTGAATCGTTTAATATCGTATTAAGAATTCAGCAAAACCATTATTTACAACTGTGATTCTTGCTGTCTTAGTCACTTCATCAAATTCTATTTGTGGTGTTTGAATATCTGAATCCGTTGACTTTAGAATCTCAATTGTGGGTTTTACTTTAACATTTTTCAACACATAAACTGTTTGGCGTTGTTCAGAGTTAGCAGTGTTGTGAATATAATTGTTGTAGACCCAATCAATCGCATCTGGTTTTGACAACTGTGGTAACGCCCTAGCAGAAGTTGCATCTGTTGCACCTTCCCATAGACTATCTTTGTTTATCCGATAGTTATTGAGGAGAATATGCAAACCAGAATCTGTTTCTTCGACAATAGTGAATGAGTGCGACTTCAATGTGACATCAAACTCTTTCCCATTTAGTTCGAATGAACCTGTTTGATCGTTGTCACTATTATATTCATAGTTATAGATAAAAACTCTGTTATCAATTTCATCTCCAAAAATATTTCCAGTATATTCTTCTGGGTAAAGTGCGTTCAAAAAGTTTCTTCTATTGGCAGCTGAACTCATCTCACCTGATGAAAAGCTTAATACTTGGATTGTTTCAGGTAATTTTGATCGCAATACATCAACTGAAATACTAGCAGGAACCGCTGGCAACGTACCGTATCGACCAGTAGTATATAAAGGACTTTGGTGCGTTGCAGTATTCACATCAACAAAGAAGTGTCCGTCACGTTTTGATGAATAATTGCCACTCAAGACTACTTTAGTATTAGCTAATACTTCCTCTTTTGATGGTGCTGGGTTTTTGATGATGTACTTAAAGAATGTTTCTATAACATTTGAGAATAGAGGAGATTCTTCATTTCTAACACCATAGGTATACGCAGGGTGTTCAAAATTGTAAACTGATCCACCATTTAAATAAATGTTCATAGCTTCAGCACCGAGCATAGCCTCAGGTTGAGTTAACCACTGCCTATTCCCTTGAGTCTTACCAATACTGCTCTGTTCAAATAACTTCCATTTTCCAGTTTCGTACCATTTCCAGGTATCCATCAGACCACCCCATTGATAAGCATAATCCGCCAACCACAATCCTGTCATATAACTTGCAGTTGGTGCATCATTTCCTTCATGGGCTGGTGTATTTTTGTACATGAAAATAAAGTTTTCCCAATACTTCTCTACCGCTTCTTTAAAGGCTGTTTTTCCATGTGCTCCCATAGCTTTTTCGATTGAAGCACCGTTATTTTGTTCAGACCAGATAAAGTAACCACCATGTTTTGCAGATAATTTTAAATACTCAGCTGCTTTGCTTTCTACATCTCCTGCCCACACCCAATAGTTTTCAGTTGAGAATACTCCTTGTAAACTAGAGTATCGTTCATACATTCTATCGATCCAGTCAATACCGATCCAATGAGCTGCAGTATAGTGAGGTTGATTACCTGCTGTATAAACCGTTAGTATTACTGGAATTGGCTCATTTTGACCCGTTTGTGGATTGATGTAATTTTGTGCTTCATTAAGTATATGCTCATAAAATTGTTGAGCAACTCCTGCTCTCTTTGGTAAGTCGTCAGGATGGATTTGAATAACTGTATATGGTTTTAATTCGGGATCGATATTTTCCCACTTACCGGCTAAAGTATCTCCACCCCAGAAAGCATAATTTCCACGGCTGTATTCATTTCCATTAGCGTAAAGTGGCATCATTAGAAGGGGACTTGTATTTGAAATTTCACGACGTTTAGGAGCTGGGTCAAAGTCATTTGGATTTTTGAATGCTCCTTTTGCAACAAAATACGCACCTGCAAATACAACTTCATCTCCCCAAGTTTGAGCCCCAGCATAACTTTTCAATCTAAAAGTACGAGAATCTTCTGGGATTTCAATATCGATTTTAACTGCCTTTGTATTATAGTTTATACCATTTGGATATTCATCTAAAGTGGAATAGATTACCTCTCCGTCAACCTCAATCTCAACTTTCTCAATATTGGCATATCTATTATCAGAGTGACCAGCACTTCTATCAAGTCCAACAAAAGTTGCAAAATGACTGACTTCTGCTCCTTCAATGTTATACTCAATTGTTGAAGGCGAACCAGCAATCGTTCCTAAACCTTTATCAAATTCTTTTATAGAATCATCTGACATTTTTAGGGATATTTTTTGATTATTACCGTTATTTCCAAGTGAGAATGGCTTGTTTTTTTGAACAATTTTAGAAGATGTTGCATCTCCATGTGTTGCAATTCTCCATTCTAAATCAGACAAGTATACCGAACCTTCTCGAATAGGTAATGAATTTGGATCTTCATTAGTTTCTGAAGGGTTAGTAACCGAATGCTCTGGTATGGTTAGTTTGGGATCCGCAAATACAACTTCATCACCCCAAGTATATTGGCCTGAATAACTTTTTAACTCTAATCTTTGTGCTCCTGCGGGAATATCAACCTGTAAAGGTATGGCTGGAGCATCATAATTTATCCCATCTGGATAATCAGTTAGAGTTGTAAACTTAACTTCATTGTCAACTAAAATTTCGACTTTATCTACTTTGGCATACCTATGATCGGTTGGTCTTGCAGTCCGATCAATCCCTACGTAGGTGCTGAAAGATGTAGCATTGTAGCTAGAAATATCATAGCTGATTGTCGATGGATTGGCTGCTACTGTACCTATCCCATTTTCAAATTCTCTGATATTCCCGTCATCCATTTTTAAAGATATTTTATTATCTCTTCCATCATTTCCAGCCGTAAAGGGTTGGTTTATCTGAACAGTTTTAGATGATGTTGCATCGCCGTGAGTTGCAGAGTTCCATTCAATCTCAGTGAGTGAAATTTCATCCGCATTCACTTGAGACTGAATAATTCCAATAGACATCAATGCAACTATTGAAAACAATTTAATTTGCACTTTTTTTAATCTCATTTGTAAACCTCAATTGAAAAATAATTCTTGCTCATTTTCCTAGTCAATCAATAATACGGCCTACGTATACTGCTTAATTCTACTTTAGGAACTATCTATCTTCATATCCTTCTCCTTCAATGTTATTGGACTAGGAAGGCTGAACCAATGATTCCGTTATTACCTTCAATTTTTGAAACAAGTATATTATTCAGAATATGTTCCTGTTCTTTATGCAAATGTAGTTTCAGTTCCTCTTTAAATTCTTCAACAAAATCAAGATTATGTAAGGCAACACTACCTCCAAGAACAATCACTTTGGGATCTAGGAAACAAACCATATTCTGAATGGCCTGTGCAATACCCGTGCATGCATTCTCAATGATAGCCTTGGCTGTCCTGTCCCCTGCTCTCCAATTTTCAAATACATCTTTGGTAGATATGGTTTCAACGCCATACATCTGTTTACCTTGAAGCTCAATCGCTGGTCCTGAACAAGCTAACTCTAGCCCACTGGTTCGCCCAAAACTTTGAACAGGCATAAAACCAATTTCTCCTGCAAATCCAGAACCACGAAGGATTGAATTATTAATAATATTGGTCGCTGCTATACCAGTTGAAATGGTGATGTAGCCAAACATATCACTTGAATCTAAGTCTAGCAATCGATATTCTGCATAGGCTGCTACCTTAACATCATTGTCGATTTTAATTGGAAGGTCGCCATAGACTTCCTTAAATCTGGCGACGACTGGGAAGTTTTTCCAAGGAATGTTATTCTGAAAAACAGCAACTCCATTTTCTACATCAACCTTACCCGGTAAGCCAATACCTATACCTTTGATTTTCTGGATTGTTAACCCTTGGCTTGAAAGCAAGTCATCAATTGCCGAACAAACACATCGGAATAGGCTTTCTGCACTATCTACCTGACTAGGTACACGTAAACTCATGTCTACAGTTCCATTGCTATCAACCAGCCCAACGGCAACCTTTGTTCCCCCAATATCTACACCTACTGCGTATTGTTTTTTCATGGTTGTCTCCTATTTTGATAAAATTACAATCTCATACGGTGCTAATTGGATCTCAGTCTCAGAAACTTGTTCAAAATGACCTTTTACTGTCTGGTAATCATATAGGTTCCAATTCTCACTTGTGAAGACTTTTGCTTCACCAGATGGGTTACGGAGTGAAAGGATTTCTTTATCTCCATTAACACAGTGGTAGCCATAAATGTCAAAGGCTGATGGACTGCCCCCAATTTTCTGACTTTGTTTCAATGTCGGATAGTTAGCCTCAATCCATTTGACAGCACGCGCATTGGCTTTCCAACGCTCTTCATCAAACATGGTGTAAGAATAATGGAACTCCCAGAAGGCATTCCCCCGTGTCGCAATGAACATAAGATAATCTTCAAATTCCTCTACTGTCGCATACATCTGATGGTCCATATACCATGTATGAGCTGTGCTGGCATAGATTGGTTCATGATTATAAAGGCTCCAAAGAGGCAGTTGAATATCCCTTTTATCTAAAAATTCCTCATATTGACAATCACGATACGTTATCATCCGCTGAATATCACTACCTGCATTCTCCGTAAAACCAACATCTTGAGAAATCTGGATCCACAAACTATTGACCCATTGGAGGAACCAAGGACTTGGATTGACGTAGGAGGTCAGGTTGAGCCAGCAATCTTGCTCCCCTCGTTCAGCTCTCAGATCTTTCAAAAGTTCAATCAAAAATTCATAAACAGGGGTCATGGTGTGCATAGCATAATCCCCAGATGAATCCTGTACATCAGGTTTCAACAACCAACCATCAATTTTCCAATAACTAATGTCGTACTGCTTTTGGTAATCCAACATCTTGGCTTTCATCCGATTGAGGTAGGTAAAATCACCGATATTGACATCGTTTGATAGTTTGTTCTTACTACCGAACTCGGGATGCGCTTCTAGCCAATCACTCATGGTTACTTCTGTCCCGTTATAGCCACCTCGGGGGCCTATCCAAAGACCGAGACTAGCCCCCAGATTATTGACCAAAGCCTTGACCTTAGTCAAGCCATTCGGGAACTTATGATTAAACTCCCAAACACTTTCATAGTCGCACCAGCCATCATCGACAACATAGGCATCTAGCTGGATACCATGGTCCTCAAAGCCATGAGAAATTTCCTCAAAACTCTTGATAATAATGTCCTCGTCAATATTGGTCATGTGGTCATACCAAGAATTGTACTGCTTTCTGAAAAAACTTGGCTGGGCAATGCCTTCAATATAATTATAAAAGGCTGTCTGGATTCCTTGTTTATCTGTCGAAGGTGCCGCACCTATGACAACTGGCCAGATTTCCTTAGCAGACGAAACTGCTTTCCCTAGGTAATAGCGTGAAAAATAAACTTCGCCATCTACCCTATTTTCTCCCATCGGAAATTCCATGCCAAAGAATAGTGACTTGGAATAGACTGGCTGCCCCAGTTCCACATAATAACCTGAAAAACCAGCCATCTCCTTGATGTCATCCTGCTTCTGAGGATAAAAAATACCCTCGTTATTAGCAAATTCATACCATTCCACATCGATATAATTGATGGCCTCTTGAGAGTTCAGGACGGTCATTTTTTTACTGATGACATCCGCCCTAGATTTATACTCTAACAGGAGCTGGATATGCTCTCCGTTAAAACTTAGAAGAAGGGTTTCCTTGGTTTGCTCCACAACATGGGCTTCAAAATGCTCTGATGTCAATTCTCTGCCATTCATGAGAACCATACGAAATTCTTGCGTTGACTGGTTCGGCACGACCACTTCTAAGTCCTTATTCAGAATATGGGAAGTATAAAACTTCCCATCCACTAACTTGAAGTATCGAGCCAGATGATTGTTTTCAATCTTCATACTCATTCACTTTCTAATTCAATTTTTATCACACTATCTACCTCATCTGGTAGGGGATAGGTAAAATGGGGAATGTCCCCATACTGGGCAAAACAAATACCTTCATAAGCATTGGTCGTCCAGCTCTTAGAAATCTTGACTTCGCTACCATCGTGCAAGAAGCTCATTCGCTTCACTTTCTTCTCATCAATACCAATCAGTGCAAGAGGTCCGATTGGTTGTTCAAAGACATGGGCATAGATAGTATTGCCTTTTTGCGTATAGTAGCCCCATTCAGGCTTAGGCAGTGAGCTGACACCACAGCCATAAATAGATTCTCCGTTCTTACCCAACCAGTTGCCAAAATCTTCTAAAATAGATTTGCTTTCTGGGTTAATTAAACCCAGAGCATCTGGTCCGACATTCAAAATCATATTCCCATTTTTGCTGACACATTCAACTAACTTGCGAATCAACGTTTTGGATGATTTGTAGAGATGATCCGTTGGATTATAAGCCCAGTTGTTATTCATGGTTAAGCACAGTTCCCAAGGAATCGGTTCTCCATGTGCATTGCGAATGCCTTCGTGCGGAACAATTTGCTCAGGGCTAACAAAATCACCAGAGAAAATGTTGATGTCATCCGTCACAATAGAGCCGAATCCCTCTCCAGAGGTTTCCAGACGATTATCGACAACCACATCTGGTTGGTGCTTTCGAACCAAGTTTATCAAATCAGTTGCCCGCCATTTTTCTCCGAACATATTGCCATAAGAATAGTCAAACCATAGAATGTCCAATTTGCCATACTTGGTTACAATTTCTTCGACTTGGTTGTGTAGGAAGGTCAAGTAATTATCAAAATCAATCACTTCATCCTTGAAGGCTTCATTTTCCCGCATGGGATGAATCATGTCTCTATACTTTGGATAATCCTTGTGATACCAGTCAATCAGGCTAAAGTAAAGACCGACTTTCAAGCCCTCTTCTCGGACAGCTTGTACAAACTCCGCCACCAAATCCTTGCCAATCGGTGTGTTGGTAGCCTTGTAGTCGGTGTAGGCTGAATCAAACAAGCAAAAACCATCATGGTGCTTGGCTGTCAAGACCATATACTTCATGCCTGCTGCTTTGGCTGCCCTAGCCCATTCCCTCGGATTATACTTAGTTGGATTAAAGGCTTCAAAGTATGGTTGGTAGTCCTCTATAGATAATTGCTGGTGGCTACGAATCCACTCTCCCTTGCCAGGAATGGAATAAAGCCCCCAGTGGATAAACATACCAAAGCGGTCCTGTCTAAACCATTCCGTACGTTTATAGATGTCTTGTAAACTGTTTTTTGTCATCCTTTTACTGCTCCTCCTCCCAGTGCTTCGATGAAGTATTTACTTGCAAAAGCAAATAGTAAAATCGGTGGTAAGATAATCACGACAATGGCTGAAAAGAGACCATTATAGTTGGTATTAAAGCTGGTTGTAAATTGACCCAGCAAGGCTGGAACTGTCAATTCATCCTTGTTGATAATCAACATAGAAGCCCAATAGTATTCGTTCCAATTATTGATAAAGGCTAAGATAGCTGCTGTCAAAATACCCGGTCTAGCAATAGGCAACATGACCTTCCAGAAGGTCTGAGCGTAGGTAGCCCCATCAATTTCTGCTGCCTCTTCTAGCTCTTTTGGAATAATGGCAAAGTAGTTCTTGATGATAAAGAAACTCATGGCAATACCACTACAAGAGTAGACAAAAATCAAGGCTGCCGGTGTATTATAAATGCCCAGAACATTTACCAAACGATAAACAGGGAAAGTCATGGCCGTTGCAGGAATGAATAGGGTTGAATAAAGCATTGCTGTAATTAATTTCTTGCCCCTAAATTCCATACGTGCAATAACGTAGGAAGACATAGAAATCATAATTATACTAATCAATACAGATATTGAAACCACCTTAAAGCTGTTCCAAAAATAATCCAAGACATGGAGTTCTGTAAATACCTTGATATAGCCTTCAAAACTCAAGTCAGTCGGTAAGCTGATACCAGGATTTTTCATTGGATCAGCCTTAAGGGAAGAAAGGAAAATCCATAATATTGGAAACACTGAAATCAAACAGGTAATGGCCATGTAGCCATAAATAATGAGCTTGCCTGTTCTTGATAGTCCACTTAATTTAGCATCCATACTCATTTCTCACTTTCTAGCTTTGCCTTCTCTGAAAATCAAGTTAATGCAGAGAATAATCAACATACCACCCAATATTTGAATCACACCAATGGTATTTGCCCTAGCATACTGGGTCCGAGAACTTGATACTGCTAACTCCCGAATGATGAAACTGATACTCTTGGTTCCTGCAGCACCATTGGTCAAGAAGAACACCTCGTTATACAATAGAAAACCAGAAGTAGCTGCCATAATGGAGACTGTTTTCAAGGTTTCTTTGATCATGGGAATAGTGATGTACCACTCTCGTCTCCAACCCGTAATATTATCCAAAATCGCTGCTTCATGAATCTCTTGTGGAATGGCGAAGATTTGTCCTAGAATCATGATGGTGGATGTTCCAGCAAAGAAGATATAAGCACAGGTCATAGCGATAATATTCAGACCAGGCGTCAAGAGGATGGCTCCTGTGAAATCTGGATTGAAGAAACGGATGACCTGGTTGACCACACCGTAGTTAGGATTGTAGATTTGTAAGAAAATCAAGCCCATAGCCGCACTTGAGATGATACTTGGAATGATATAGAGGTTCCGTGAAATCTTCCAGCCTGGCAATTTTTTTGACAGAGCTATTGCCACTGATAATGCTAGAGGAACTTGAACCAAGACACCGATCGCTGCCCAGGTCAGGGAGTTTTTCAGTGCTTCCAAGAAGAAAGGATATTCCTTAAAAATATACTTGTAGTTGGCAAATAGATTGCCGAAACCTAAAAATTCTGGTTTAGTCAGGTTAGTATAATCCCACTTGGTAAAGGAAGTAGCGAAAATCGTCACCACAGAATAGAAATAAAACAAGAAGAAACAAATCAAGGTCGGCAAAAGGAATAGGAAAATGAACCTCTGTTTCTGCTGTTTCCTGTTTTTCAAGGTCATGGTTTTCTTTGCCATACTATTACTCACTTTCTAAACAAAAGGGCTAAGGATACACTTCCCTAGCCCTGTAATTTTAGCCGATAAGGGCTTTCAAAATATCTTGAGTTTCTTTTACTTTTTGGTCAATGTCCACACCGTCAGCAGCACTTTCTGTCAATGCGTTAATGATAGCTGTACGAACATCACCACCCCAAGCTGAAACAACGGTTGGCACAATGACGTCTGCATTGTTTGCCATTGAAGTTGCTTCACCGAGCAATTTAACAGTTGCGTCGTCTGATCCTTTAGCAATTTCTGCTGTATCAATTGCTTGGCTGGTTGGGTTGGCACCTACTTTTTCAAAGATAGTTTTTTGAACATCGTCGCTAGTCATGTATTTAACAAACTCTAATGCCAATTTTTCTTCAGGCTCAGACAAGCCACTTGAGATAGTCAAACCACCACCTGCTGAGGAAATTGCGATATTACCAGCGTAGAGACCAGGACGATACGCTGGATTTTCAGACAAGCCACCTGCTGCCCAAACACCGTTGAAGAACACGCCTGACTTACCATCTGTGAAATCAGTTGAGTAAACGTTGGCATCGCCGCCAGCATTGGCAGAACCGTTTGCCTGTACTTCTGTCATAACCAGTTTCAGTGCTTCTGCAAATTCTTTTGAGTCAATGCCTTCAGAAGTAAGTGGACCTTCCAACAATTTACGACCGGCTTCAGAAGAACCTAAAACAGTGTTGAAGAGACGAATTGCAGGTTCCCCAGCACCAAAGGCATAGATACCTTCTTGGCTACGAACTTTTGCCATTGCTTCTGTAAAGTCGCTCCATTTAGCCCACTGATCTGGGGTTTTAGCACCAGCTTTTTCAAAAATATCTGCATTGTACCACAAACCAAGTGTCAATAATTGGTCATGAACAGTAAAGATTTTTCCATCAACATCGTTTTGGGTATAGTTCAGACCAACATTCTTCTCAAGACCATTTTCGTCAATGTATGGTTTCAAGTCCAATACCAAACTTTGTTCGATAGCTGCAAGTGATACATCATTACCAGCCAGGTCAATCATATCTGGGAACTCACCACTGGCAACCTTGTTGTTCATAATATCTGTCAAGCTACCATTGACTGGTGTTGCCTTAAATTCAACGTCCCCATCAGCATGTTGTTTGGCAAATTCGTCATACAAGTCACGCATAACTTTTGCAGCTGGCCACTCATCTTCACTGTGGTGGTAGCCATGATAGAATTCCAGAACAGCTTCGTCACCACCTGAAGCTGCTTTCTCTTCAGACGAACCACTGTTGCTACCTGACGCACTACATGCTGCTAAGAATACAGATGCCAAAAGGCAAAGTGAACCACATTTCAATAATTTTTTAGTCATGACAAATTCCTCCTATTGTCTATTTTGATGTTTGTCTTTGTCCATATGTTTTAAATTTTTCAGCCATCAATTCCATTTCTTCGTCTGGGAGGATGACTGGTTCTCCCATGCTTTTGGCAACACAGTAAATTTTTGCACAGTATTCAACTTCTTCAATAATGTTATAGGCATTTAGCAGGTCTTGGGCTCCAGCTAGGATACCGTGGTTGGCAAGAAAGACTGCACGTCTGTCTTTCATAGCCTTGGCTGCATTTTCAGCCAATTCCTTGGTTCCATAGGTGGCATAATCCGCAACCTGGACATCCTTACCAGCTACCGCAATCATATAGTGACTGGCTGGAAGAGGTTCTCTTAGGACCGCTAAGACCGTTCCATAGGTCGTATGGGCATGGATAACAGCGTCAATATCATCCCGTTCTTGGTACTGAATCAGGTGCATATACCATTCGCTTGAGGGGAGGCGATGCCCTTCTACAACATTTCCCTCCAGGTCCAGAATGACAATGTCTTCTTCCTGGATTTCAAAGAAATCGATTCCTGAAGGTGTGATGGCCATCAACCCCTGCTTTCTATCAAAGACACTAAGATTGCCACCTGTTCCCTTTGTAAATCCTTCTGTGACTAACTTTTTACCGTATGCGATGAGTTCCTTTCTTTCTTTTTCCATGAACATAGGCTGTTCTCCTTTATTTGCTATATAGCGGACCTAGAACCTCACACATCTTGAAGTCAGCCGCTTCTAAATCTTTTGTTCCCACACCATCAAAGATTGCTGGTCGGAAAATCCGTTCCCTTGGAACATTATGTAATGCCACAGGAATACGGAGCATACTTGCTAGTGTAATTACTTCTGCACCGATATGTCCATGAACGAAGGCACCGTGGTTGGAGCCCCAGTGATTCATGACATCATACACCGTTTCAAATCCTGGCTGACCAAGATTTGGAGCAAACCAGGTAGTTGGCCAAGTGCGGTCCGTCCGCTCATCCAGGATACGATGCACCTCATCATCTAGCGGGCAGGTATAGCCTTCTGCAATCTGCAGGCTTGGACCCACACCCTTAACGAGATTGACACGAATCAAAGTTACTGGCAATTCTCCCTCTGTCTTAAAGTGTGAAGAGAAACCACCTCCGCGGAAGTATTCGTAGTTGGCACGGCACCAGTCTGTGGCTTCGAGGCAGGCTTTGACATCCTCCTCGGTCATATTCCAAAATTCTTTCATGGTCGGTTGTCCATTTTCATCTCGTGCAGCTGCACTGCCGTCAAGAGCTGAAGCTCCAGAATTGATGAGATGGAGAATTCCATCCTTGGCACGACCGGTCAATTCCTTACCTGTTACACGTTGCACCGCCTCTGGGCTCCAATAGGTTCTGACATCAGAGAATATTGGAGCCTTATTGGTTAGGAGGGTTCCAAATAACATGGCGGTTGCATTCAATGTATCGTTTTCAGTCGCAAAAGCGGTCACGGGTCTCGGACCATTCCAGTCGAAGGTTGAGGCCAAAATCGCTTCAGCGAAATCTCCATTTGGTAGCCAGTCAGTCCATTGTCGCTGACCCTGGAAACCACCTGAGATAGCATTTCTACCACGAGACTCTTCTTCCCAGCCGATTTCTGCGAGTTTTGGGTTTCCAAAGAGAATATCTCGAATAATCAAGGTTTGCTTGGCAATAAATTCCCAATCCTTATCTGCAGGGATTACTTTTGACTTCGTAATAACTTCTGGGAAATCTTTTCCAGCATTAATGTCAATGCCTTCTTTACAATTTTCCTTTATCCAAGCCAGGGCCTTTTCATACTCGTCTTTGTCATAGATTTCCAGCTGGATACGGCGAAGGATTTCGGTCATGTCGACAAACTCTACCAACATTCCCAGATAGTCTTCAAAGAAGGAGCTTGTAACTTGTGAGCCGGCAATTCCCATTGAAGATGCTCCGATGTTGACATAGGATTTTCCCTTCATCTGACCAGCTGCGATTGCTCCTCTCGCAAAGAGAAGGATTTTTTCAGCCACATCATCTGGGATTGAATTATCATTCAAATCCTGAACATCATGCCCGTAAATCTTAAAGGCTGGATACCCTTTTTGAGCATAGCCACTCATAGCCGCCGCAAGATAAACTGCACCAGGCCGCTCTGTGCCATTAAAGCCCCAGATAGCCTTGATGGTATGGGGATCCATGTCCATGGTTTCAGTACCGTAGCACCAACTTGGTGTAACTGAGAGAGTCGCTACAATATTTTGACTTGAAAACTCATCATAGACAATACCAGCATCACCCTGACCACCGATGGTACGACTAGCGACCACACACTGGACAGGCGTTCCATCAGCATAGCGAAGATTGCTTTCAATTAATTCCTTGGCAGTCACTGCCATGGCCATTGTCTTTTCTTCCAGGGATTCACGAACCCCACCTTGTCGTCCATCGATAGTCGGACGAATGCCAATTTTAGGATAGTTTGTCATCCTAGACCTCCTCCTTTTCGGGATAAAAGTAGTGAAAGTTTACTGAATTTGTCACAATTTCCTTGGCTTCAGCTATATCCTTTATATAACCAAGTGCTTTGAATTGGACAATAGCATTGCCTAGAGATGTTGCCTCATACAAGCCTGTCACGACTGTCTTTCCTGTCACATCGGCAACTAACTGAGAAAAGTAAGTTGACTTCGACCCGCCGCCAATCAGATGAAGGTAGCTAAAATTGTAATCAACAACTTCTTCCAACTGACCAATAACTTCTCTATACTTATGAGCCAAACTATGATAGGCAATCTTGAAAAGTTGACCGGCTTCCTCTGGTTTGGAATGGCCTTTTTCTACTAAGTAGGTCTGAATATTTTCTATCATGTGACCTGGCTCAGCAAAGCGACTGTCATCTGTATCAATAATCGGAACGTCTTCATCTACTGCTTCTACCAGCTGACGAATAGTATCAAAACCAAATTCCTGTCTCTGTTCCTTGTAGTCTCGTCTCAGCTCCTCGACAATCCAAAGTCCGGTGCAATTTTTTAAAAATCGTGTGCTACGACTGTGCCCAAGCTCATTGGTAAAATTGTAGGTCAAGGCTTTTTCTGTCAGGATTGGATTCTCCAATTCTGTTCCAATCAAGGACCAAGTCCCACAAGAAATATAGAGTGTTTTCTCCTCCAGGTTCGGTATGGCCGCTACTGCACTTGCCGTATCGTGCTGGCAGACATTGATGACCTTAATACCGTCTGGTGTTTTCCCAAGGACATTACCTTCGTCCACCAAGTCAGGTAAGAGCAAGTCTGACACTTCAAACATGGCAAGCACTTCGTGGTTCCATTCCTTTGTCAAAGGATTGAGCATCTGTGTCGTCGAAGCGATGGTTCGCTCAATAGCAAATTCTCCTGACAATCGATAGTTGAGATAATCAGAAACCATAAGTATCTTGTGTGTTCTAAAATAAGATTCTGGTGATTTCTCTTTAGCCGCAATCAGTTGGAACAATGTGTTTATTTCCATTAACTGATTTCCTGTCTTATAATATAGGTCATCAAGCGATGAATACTTGGCAATTTTGTTTAGGATTCCTTTTGTTCGACTATCTCTATAACAAACCGGTGGAGTTACTAACTTCCCTTGACTATCAACCTGAGCAAAATCAACTCCCCAAGTATCAATCCCAACGGCTTGCATCTCATATGATTTTTTAGCTGTCTGAATAGCTAATTCTATATTTTGAAAAATATGTTCTACATTCCAACAGAGTTCGCCGCGATGCTTTATCGGGGAATTCGTAAATCGTACTAACTCATTTGCAATAATCTTATCTTCAACAAGTGAATAAGCCACTGCTCTTCCTGATGTAGCCCCCAGGTCAATGGCAAGTACCGATTGCATTTTCCTCACCTCCAACTTGTTACCGCTTTCATATTTTTATTTTAAGATATTAAATCTTGATTTTCAATAGATGAACGAAAAAATGAATTTTGTTCAAAATTCACTGGGTATATATTTCACTTTAGTTCATTTTATGTTATTATATACATGAGGAGGCTTGATATGAGCAGAGACAAACGCTTAAAAGAAATTACAGATATTCTTCATACCAAAAAGAGAATTGATGTCAAACAGCTAGAAAAATTAACGTTTTCAAGTATATCAACCCTTCGGAGGGATTTAATTTATTTAGAAGAACAGGGATTCCTAACCAGAAAACGTGGTGAAGTCGTTCTTAATTCTTTTAATACCGTTGAACTAGCCCATTCAATTAGGGAAACCGAAAATAGAGATGCTAAAAAGAAAATTGCAGAACTTGCCAAGGACTTTATCGGTCCTGGTATGTGCATTTACTTGGACTCTAGTACAACTGTTTATGAACTTTGTCCCTATCTAGCTAACATTGATAACTTAATTATTTTTACAAATGGTTTAAATACTGCTCAAATGTTGGCAGACCTAGCAAATCCAACAATGAAAATCTTCATCACTGGTGGTGAAGTCAAACACCACTCCGCTTCTGTTATCAACCATAATAGTGAAAATAACCTATTAAGTCATTTCCGTATTGATTTAGCGTTCTGTTCAGCCCGTGGTATTGATGATGAATTTGTCTATGAAGTTTCCTTTAGTCAAGCATTGGCTAAAAAGAGTATCATCGATCAAGCAAGAGATACGATTTTACTCATTGATAGCTCAAAATTTAATCATACAGGTTTCTTCAAAATCAATAACTTAGAACAGTATAAAACCATTATTTCTGATAACTATCCTGATAAAACATTGCTGAATGCCGCTGACCAACTCAATGTAGAGTGGATAGCTTATGATTAATAGTACTTCTTAACAAAACAATTTAGCTTACCGCTCTACAATATAAAACTGTTGTAGCAAGCACAGTAAGTGGGTACCCACTTACGATAAAATTAACGAAGCAGACGCCTTTGGCTCTGCTTTTTTCGTTATATTTTACTTGTTAGGGAGAACCCTAAGACCCCGATAGAAAGGAATAGACAATGGAAAAACGTACTAGACCAAACCAATTAAAAATTCGACTTTCTGATAAAGAACTTGCTCAAGTGCGACAAAAATATGGACAATCTCGGTCAAAATCAATGCGGCATTTCGTCCTCAAGTGTATCCTTGAAACATCGATTTATGAAGTCGATATGCAACCATTTAGAGAGTTACAACATCTCCTTTCCAAGACTTCCACTAATGTCAACCAAATTGCCAAGAAGGTCAATACTTACTCCCTTGTTTATAAAGAGGACATTATGACAATACAAAATGAAATACACCGTTTGAGCAAGGAACTCAATAAACTACAAAACATACTCTACAACAGAACAAATCAGGGGGATATTTGATATGGCTGTTACTAAAATTCACCCCATTAAATCTACTCTGCATTTTGCAATAGACTACATCCTTGAGAAGAAAAAAACAGATGGTCAAACGCTTATTTCGACACACATGTGTTTCCCTACCACTGCTCATTTACAATTCTTACAAACTCGAAAAGAGAACAAAGTAAATGGAACGGTACTAGCTAGACACCTGATTCAATCCTTCTTACCAGGTGAAGTTGACCAAGAAACTGCCCATAAAATTGGACTAGAACTCTGTCAAAATATCTTGAAAGATGAGTATGAATTTGTACTAACTACTCATGTTGACAAAGGCCATATTCATAATCATATAATTTTTAATAATGTCAATTTTAAAACTGGGAAATGCTATCAAAGCAATAAACGGACCTATCACCAAATACGGTATACTAGTGATCGCTTATGCAAAAAATACAAATTGTCAATTATTGATGAACATTATCAAACCTATCGCACGAAATACAAAACCAGAGGAAAATCCCACTATGAGTGGGAACAAAACCAAAATGGTAAAGGTTGGAAGTCATATTTACAATTTCTTATCGACCTAAATATTTCACGTTCGAACTCATGGGACGACTTTCTTGACCGTATGAAGAAATCAAAATGCGAAGTCAAATTTGGAAAACACATTGCCTTCAAATGTAAAAATGCTTCTAGATTCACACGCTCTAAAACGATTGGATTAGACTATACTGAGGAGAGATTGAAAGAAAGAATTGAGAAGAATCCGCCTCAACAACTTATTGATACAACTAAGATTACTGACAAGAAAGGTTTAGAATTTTGGGCGAGAAAACACAACTTAAAATCCATGGCACAAGGTCTAGTCGAACTGAGAAATCTAGGAATTCAAACAAAAAATGATTTAGAACTTGCCATCGAATTTATTGCTGATAAACAAATCTCGATTCAAGATGAAGTTAAGCAAATTGATAAAAAAATGACGGAACTTGGTAAGATAATGGAAAATCTTCACGTCCTACAGAAGAATAGACTCATTTATCATCATTATCAGAAACAACCAGATAATCGCCAGTTCTCAAAAGAATATCAGAAAGAAATTACTGCCTACAAAAAGGCCAAACAAGACCTTTCACAGAATTATAAATCAGCCAATCCAAAAGACATATTATCCCAGTTAGAACAATTGCAAGAAAAAAAGAATACCCTTATGACAGAGTATTCTCAAATAAAATTTCAATTCAACAAACTATATCAGCACAAGAAAAATATTGACTATTACTTTGAAACTGAACAAAATCGCAATATTTAAGATTATTCACCAGCTAGATAATCCATCCGCTTCTTCCATACAGGTATAGAAACAAAGAGAAATAGTACATAGTAAAATACATCATTAGCAAGGTCATTATTCAAAAACTGTAACCGATAGGTTGCTTCAATATTTGAATTAAAGATTGATAATAGGGAAGTTATGAAATCAGTTGCCAAACAAATACCTATCCCTACACCAAAATATACTATCACGAAATTGATAATCTTACTTACCTTTGGCAAGTAAATGGTCAACAACAACATTAGAAAACCATAGACCACGACTGAAGCCAATCCAAACAAAACATCCCAAAAATAAGTCATATTTCCGCTAGAAATTTTACTAGATACTAGTCCGTGTAAAAGATAAATTGTATAGATAAATACTGCAACGAAATCAATTGCAAAACAAGTAAGCTTAACAGAAGTCTTTGCAATGAAAAAGAAAAGACAAATTGCTGCAACAATAATTAGCCCATATAAACTCAACAAAATCATAACAATATCACTCCTTTCGCACTTCTAGATTACTGCATTTATCATATTTTGTCCGCTCATTATATGGAATTGTCAAATTATTTTTTAAACTAATACTTGTCAAAATTCAAAAAATATTTTATACTTTGTGTAAGTTTATAAACTGACAAAGAAAGGAGTAATCATGTTCTCTCCAAAAAAATTAAAAGAAAAAAGAACAGAATTAGGTTTCTCACAAGCTGAAATAGCACGAAAACTGAATATTAGTCGCATGTCTTTTAGTGCCTGGGAAAGCGGAAAAACCAAACCAAATCAGAAGAATCTTTCAATACTTGCTGATATTTTCGATGTAGAGGAATCTTTTTTTGAATCTGAATATACTATCGTTCAAAACTATCTTCTACTCACAGATGAAAATAAATTAGCTGCCGAGGATTATGTTGAACAACTGTTAGCATCTCAATCCATTGCTGAGAATGTTGTGTCACTGTTCTCCTATCAGGTGCTTTCTGAAGTTCAATTATCTGCTGGACCAGGTGAAAGTTTCTTTGATGAGTATGAAACAGAAACTGTTTATTCAGAAGATGAATATTCAGGGTTTGATATAGCGACTTGGATTTCAGGTAACTCAATGGAACCTGTTTACAAAGACGGAGAGGTTGCGTTGATTCGAGCTACTGGATTTGATTATGATGGGGCTGTCTATGCATTAAACTGGAATGGAGCTCTCTACATCAAGAAACTCTATCGTGAAGAAGACGGCTTTAGAATGGTTTCTATCAATCCAGATGTTGCCGAGAAATTTATCCCCTTTGAAGATGAAATCAGAATTGTTGGCAAGGTTGTAGGGCACTTCATGCCTGTGATTGGAGGGTAGGAGATGTCAAAGTTTGTTAAAGAAATGATTTACCTCAAGGAAGACCGCATTATCTTATCTCTTGAAAAAAAAGAATACGACGTAACAGACCATCTGACAGAATTGGTCGATGAACTAGCAAAACTAAAAACAAGGTGAATAGTATGGGCTATATCGACTATTCAAAAGAACCACGTAGCGATATTGCTTTTGTTGATATGAAATCTTTCTACGCATCCATCGAATGTGTAGAGAGAGGACTTCACCCGCTTCATACTTCACTTTGTGTCATGAGTAGGGCTGACAACTCTTCTGGTCTAATTCTAGCTTCTTCTCCTATGTTTAAGAAAGTCTTCGGAAAAGCAAATGTAGGTCGTTCCTACGACCTGCCATTTGATATCAACACTCGAAAATTCAGCTATCAAAATGCATGGAAACAGGGAATTGAGGTAACACCGAAGTATAAATCGTTTATTGAACACTGGGCAAAGCGTACACTCATCGTTCCTCCTCGAATGGACAGATATATTGAGAAGAATCTAGAGATTCAGCATATCTTTCAAGATTATGCTGCTCCAGATGACATTCTCCCCTATTCAATCGATGAAGGCTTTATTGACCTTACTAGCTCACTCTCTTACTTTATTTCTGATAAGTCAATGTCAAGGAAAGATAAGTTAGATAATATTTCGGCTATGATTCAGAGAGATATTTACCGTAAAACAGGTATTATCTCAACTGTTGGAATGAGCAATTCCAATCCTCTTCTAGCTAAACTAGCTCTAGATAATGAAGCTAAGAAAACTGCTACAATGAGAGCTAACTGGTCATACGAAGATGTAGAAACCAAGGTATGGGCCATTCCAAATTTAACAGACTTTTGGGGGATTGGTAGTAAAACCGAGATTCATTTACAAAAACTTGGTATTCATTCAATCAAAGAACTGGCCAATTTCAATCCTGATATTCTCAAAAAAGAATTCGGTAAAGTCGGTGTTCAGCTATGGTTTCACGCCAATGGAGTTGATGAGAGTAACGTCCATGAACCCTATAAACCAAAATCACGAGGATTGGGTAACTCACAAGTACTTCCTAGAGATTACAGAACCCAAAGGGAAATTGAAATCGTATTAGCTGAAATGGCTGACCAGGTTGCTAATCGGCTACGTTCAGCCCATAAGAAAGCTACTGTCGTTTCTATTCATATTGGCTATTCTAGGACTGAAATGAAAAAATCTATAAATGCACAGAAAAAAATTGACCCCGCAAATCTCCCAAGAACAATGGTAAGTCATGTACTTGAATTATTCCGAAGTAAATATTCATATGGAATTGTGAGGCAAATAGGGGTCACATATAGTGGTTTTGTGGATGAAAATTTGACGCTCCTATCGCTTTTTGATGACTTAGAGACAATAGAGAAAGAAGAAAAAATACAGACCGCAATTGATGCTGTTAGAGAAAAATTTGGCTTTTTAGCTATTCAAAAAGGAACCGTTCTAACTGAAGGTTCCCGCAATATTGAACGTAGTAAACTAATCGGCGGGCATTCCGCTGGTGGATTGGAGGGATTAAAATGATTGACCGTTCATACTTACCATTTCAATCAGCTCGAGAGTACCAGGATGTCAAGATGCAAAAATGGATGGGCTTTTTCCTATCTGAGCATACCTCTGCACTCTCAGATGATGCGAGCAATGTGACTTATTTATCCGAACTAAGCATTGAGAAGAAACTACTCCTACTCAGTCAAGTCTATGCAGGACAACTTACCGCGCGCATTGACGTAACAGAGAAGAAACAGCGTGTTTCCTATATTGGTACCATTCCAAATTTAACCAAAGACAATATCCTAATCAAAACTAAGGCTGGCCATGTCAAGCTGAAAATGAATGACATTATCAGCATATCTCTAGTTGAGGAGGCACTTTATGAATCTGCTTGATTTCCAGCGTAATGAACTTCAAATGGACTATTCTAGCGAGAGTTATCAGGACTTTGAGAGAGATTTCTACCGCTACTCCGACATGAATATTCCATTGACCTTTCTGATAGACGATATTCTGAAAACAATGGCAGCATCACATAAAAACTACTTTGTTCTCAATAAGGAAAAATCCCTAGATAACCGTGACCACTACTTTATATTCCAGATTGAAACTCTTGATGACAATAAACTTATCAGGAAATTTATCTATCAAAAAACGACTACAAGTATGGCATAAAAAATAGGAGCTCATCGGGTGATGAGCTCCTGATTTACTTCAAATTTCAATCAACTATTAAAATTCAATATCTCGTAAGATTTTATTCACGTTATCATAATGATTAGTCAGTTTCTTTAGCTCATTATCTCTTTTGAATCTCTCAAGCTCTATTGATTTTCTATATCTCTCATTAGCTTCTTGAATACAAAGTTTTAAAGTAGCTAGGTGGTACTCTTTAACCTCTTCCATTGTGGTCCCATCAAGAATTATTTTGTCACCTATTACTTTAGCAATATTAAAGCGATGCATAGAAGTCCATTTAGGAGGATAACGCCAACTTTCAAGAAAATAATTACACCATTCCCGATTGGGAGAAGTGTTAAGCTTGAATGGGATTTTATAGAGAGCACAACCTGGACTACCATCCATTTTGGGAGCTGAAATCTCGTTTTCAACAAATCCGATTATTTTGACCTCATTTTGCTCTAAAATTTCAATTTTTTCTTTCGGCAAACTTACAAAGTCAGGTATTTTACCCAATACAGGCTTCTTTTTAACATTAAATATTGTGGCAATCAATTCTTGAAATCCTTTATCGTCTTCAGTTATTAAATCTGGAAGATGAATTCCAAGTTTCCCTGATAAAAAAATAGGTAACACTTCTGAAGGTTTATTTTCTTTCAAAATTGGGATAAATTTTCTCTCGTTATTCAATGAAAATATTTCTCCTGAAATTATATGTCCCTCATAGCCTACACCGGACTTTCTTGAGTCAGCCTTTTCTTTGTAATTCTTTGTACAAACTATTAAGACAAAGTCAGATTCTGTAATCTGTTTTTCCATAAACTCTGGCAATCTGTCACCCAGTACTAATGAATCCTGATCAATATTTGAATCAATACCATTCACTCTTAGTTTATCAGATAGTTGTTTCACCCATTTGATATGAGAATCACTATCCCAAGAATAAGATATAAAGACTTTTGGACTTTTAGCCATAATGACTCCTCCTACTTCACCAATTCCTCATACATGTCAAACAGTCTCTCAACGGTCTCACTTTCAGTCAGCCAGGTGTTGGTGCCGTCGACCTTCTTGGTCATGCCATAGGCTGTCATGACAGCTCTGTCATTGGCCTGGTGAGCTCTTCTAAGTTCGACTGGCATGGTCAGCTCGTCATAGAGGTCAGCAAGACTTGAATCTGGATAAAGGGCACGAGCGTCTATAATCGCCTGCGCCGTTTGAGCAATTTTCTCCTCCTGCTCCTCCGTCACCTCTGGCCAAGGGAAATTGTTGTAGACAATCTTAGCGGAATAACGATAATCCGATTTCAATCGCCCTGCCACCGTCCGCATCCAAGCCATGTGTACATTAGATGTGAGAATCCCAAAGTGGTAGAGCGTGGCGTTGGGGATGATTAAAACTAGATTACTCGCAAGATTCTCTGGTGTCATAAAGCCCATCGGTATATATCTGCGACGTTCCGAAGAAACTGAGGGAACAATGATGTATGGAGAATCTGGTTGGCGGATTTCTCCAAATAGATAGGGAGTATCAGCTAGTTTCCGAGTAGAAGCTCGATTAGATGATTCCCTACTTTCTCTCACTGCTTGAACAGCGTCTATGATTGGTTTTATAGATCGCCATTCACTAGGGTTTGTCTTATCCAACCAGATCGCCCAACGAGCCTTTCTATTAATAAATTCCTTGGCACCATATATTGGTCTGAAAAATTTTTCTGCATGCGGATATTGCTGACAAATCACTTCTTTTTCTTCTTGCGTGTAATTACTTAGGTAGCCATTGTCATTTGGCATTGAGCCAAATTGCATTGCAGGAACATCTCTAATTGGTTTTGACCGATTTTCGATGAATATGTCCCCTGCATCGATAAGGTAGCCATTGATATGACTAACTTTGACCACCTGGTCAAGTGTTTCAAAGAGAACTTTATCAGCTTTTTCCTTCCCAAAACCAATAATAATACAGTGGACGGCTGCCTTATCCTTTGCTTCACTATTCCATTTGAAAGTCTTATAAGCAAAATTTATTGATACATCAAAATCGTGTAGTAGAAGTTTCCAAAGTAAGCTAGCCTGTTCACCTTGAGTAATCGAATTTGTTGAAACCAGAGCAGTTTGAATATTTGTTCCACTCATTAGTTGAGCTGCTTTCAGATACCAACCAGATACAAAATCAAGATTACCTGCACCTTTGTAGTTTCCGAAAACAGACAATAGATTATCTTTCTGCTCCTTACTCATCACTCTCGCACCCAAAAACGGCGGATTTCCGATGATATAGTTGAGCTTATCCTTATCCACCACTGTTTCCCAGTCAGTTGTCAGGGCATTGCCATGATGGATATTAGTATAGGACTTGAGGGGGAGAAAGTCTAGCTCGGCAAATACGATTTCCTTGGTCGCTTCTAACATCTGACTTTCAGCGATCCAGAGAGCTGTTTTGGCTACGGAAACGGCGAAATCATTTATCTCGATACCGTAGAACTGATTGAGTTTGACCTTGACCAAGTCTAGCTCCTCTACATCTAGCTTGACACTATCTCCCATATAAAGCTTGATGGCTTCGTTTTCTAAGCGTCGGAGGGAGATATAGGTTTCGGTCAAGAAGTTACCAGACCCACAAGCAGGGTCAAAGAAGGTTAGGCTAGCCAGTTTATTCTGAAATTGTTTGGCTTTTTGCTCCACTGTTTTGGCTTGTTTAAATTGACGGATGTCGTTTAACTCGTCTTTCAAGTCATTCAAAAAGAGGGGATCTATGACCTTATGGATATTTTCAATGGAGGTATAGTGCATACCGCCCGAATGGCGGGTCTCAGGGTTGAGGGTTGATTCAAAAACTGCACCGAAGATGGTCGGACTGATGTCTGACCAGTCAAACTGGGAACTAGCATGTTCCAAAATCAAGGCACGCAGTTCCTCGGTAAAGTTCGGAATTTCAATCTGTTTCTCAGCAAACATGCCCCCATTGACATAAGGAAAGGCAGCCAGACTATCCTCTAAGTACGGGTCACGCTCATCAATTGGTGTGTCCAAAACGAGGAAAAGTTCCATTAAACCTCGACGAAAATGTGGTGCCGGAAACTGAGCCAGATAGTCATGAAAGGCTAGCTTGTGTCCAAAAAGTCCTGAATCCTCTGCATATAAACAGAAAACCAAGCGAACTATCAGCTGGTTGATAGCGTGCAGACTTTCAGTGCTATTTGGATTTTTATACTGTTTGAGCAGACCCTCATACATCTCGTGGACAATTTCACCAGCCTCCATGGAAATCTGCATTTCCCGTTCTAGATGCTCATTCGACTTATCAACTAAAAATTCTAAACGGTAAAACTCCTGCTCTAAATCCGCCAACTTGACTACCGTTGCCTCGGCATTGGGTTGCTCCATATCATAGATATAGAACT
Organism: Streptococcus sp. SS-4456; assembly: GCF_036680365.1. NCBI lineage: Bacteria > Bacillati > Bacillota > Bacilli > Lactobacillales > Streptococcaceae > Streptococcus > Streptococcus sp. SS-4456. The sequence goes on from NZ_JAVIHI010000012.1 coordinate 33,468, forward strand.
CCTTGAAATTGGATGTCACAATCCAGCGTGGACGTTGTGAGTATGGCATGCTACCAGAATAACGCTTAGCTTGTTGGAAAGGTGTCAAATATGAACCATCCGACTGTTTGATAGCCTTATTTAAGTCTTTACTTGCACCCTTTTGTTCTATCAAAACCTTTGTCTTATCAATATAGCCATCGATGAAACTAGTATTATCCAATACAACCGTGTCCTCAAAGGTAATATATTCCGTAGGATTCTCAATTCCATACACCGAACTCAATAAATCCAGCCAAAATGACTGACTATCTTTACGCTCATTGCCACGACCTTCCCAACGGAGAATAAATTCTTTTGCTGCTTTTTTCTGACTTCTTAAATCCATACATTTACTTCCTTTATGAATATTATAATAATTATAGCATGGAATCCTAGGATAAATAGAGTTTTTATGAAGAATTTATGAAACATTTGAAATAGATTTCCTAATAAAATCAGTATATCTATGTTGACAAAAATTTTTCAAAATACTTGATTTAATGTTTCTTTTTAGATATACTAAAACTGTAGATAACAAGAGTATTTACTAAGCGTTGAAGGTCTATGGTCGGTTGGTTTGACTGTGGCTGGAGCTTTACCAGGGTTGTGTGTGAACACCTCAAGCCAACACAGAAAACACTCATTACTAAGGGCAGGTTATCCTGTCCTTTTTTCTAAGGAAATACATGGAATCATTATTACTCTCATCCGCAAGAAATTATAAAAAACTCCTTTCAAAAACCTATCAAATTATTTTAGGACGAAAAGGACAGCAAACAACTCTTAATCTTACGTTTTCTGAGGAACATTTTGTACACTTAGCAGGTATACATAAGTTAAGAGGTTTATCTTTACCCACCAGATCTAAGCACGAAATCTATAATTTGATTTTGAAAAAAACAATCTCCGAAGAATTGCTAACTAGGTCAAATGGTTTTACTGATATATGTGGAAGGTTGCGTATTCTCGAAATACTCAGAGAAAGTTTTTCTTCACCAACTCTATCAGTACGATTTACAAAACTATATCCAATCGAGGGAAGCAAGATTCGATGGGAGTATCTATTAGAATTTACGTTCGACAATAAAATCGGTTATCTATTTCTTGATAGACAGAGAGATTCCAAAGAGCCAAATCAGTATATACCTGTTTCAACCTTTGAAAAATCAACTCGTGACTACACAATGAATCAAGTAAGGTATACAGTATTAGAGATAATTGAAATTGACCATCAAACTAAGCAAAGCACAACACTTTACTCCAGACCGAAAAAATAAGCTAGACCTCCAAAATCGGAAGTCTAGCTTATTTCATAATTCCATCCCTTTATCCTGTTTAGGTTTAGTTTGTTCTGATTTTGTTTGTTGGGAATACTCTTTCAATGCTCCTAACGTTGAAGGTTTCTCTTCTTTCGCAGCCTTCTCCTCCAGGGATTTCTTTCTCGTTTTTAAGATTTTTATATTCTTAACAACAAGGTTACTGAAGAGTTTTCCTTCATACTCATCATACTTCATCTGACCTGTTAACTTAACAAAATCCCCTTTCTTTAATTGCTCTGCAAAGTCAGCCCGTCCGTTATAAGCTATTACCTTCGTAAATTGCGTATTCCCCTCTTCATCATTGCGTGCTATGGAAAAATTTGCAACTTTAAAATTCTCACCATCCGCACCTCGAAATACGTTAACTTCAACATCTTTCGTAACATTGCCAACAAATTCAACATTAACTAGGGATATTTGGCTCTTATCAGTTTCTAATGTTTCAATAATCGCATCTATATTGGAATGCAACAAACCTGAAATTGAATCATCATCCATATAGGCCTGGTAGACTTGTTCCAACAAGTCTGGGTCTGAAATATCCTTTTCAATTGAAATAATGGCCTTGGTAAAGTCTGCATAGTTTTCTTTCAACATATTTTCTAAAGTTGATTTCATTTCTTCAAAATTCATATTACTTGCTCCTCTTCTATTTCTTCTTTATACTGACTTTTGTAGTCACGTTCTTCAACTTCAGCTTTAAAAGCTTGAATTTGTGCTAATGTGGAAGGTCGTTTTTCCTCTCCATCAACATCATAGGTTGATTCAAAGACATCACTATCCTTGATATCATGGTCATAACGGTCTGTAATTCCATCGTTATCCATGTCCTGATCAAGCGAATCTCTCGTATAAGGTAAACCGAGCATTTGACAGGTTGTTTTCTCATCAATAGATAGTAAATCGTCTTTGGTTGAATGTTCTAAAAATAATTTAAAATGCTGGGCTTGCTCCTCTGGTGTACTTCCATCAAACTGACCTGTACGAATATCTGAATCTGCGAAGGTTAATTTCCAAGAAAAATTGGACAAGTCTACACTATACTCAATATCATATCCACCAACGTTACTTTTGCTCTTGGCTAAGTAGACTAAATCTCCAGTTGAGAATATATCATTGAATTGTTCTACGTTACTATGACTAGATTCTTCGCAGAGGCCATACTCACGATCCAAAAAGTCAACAATCGCTGCTTTAACATCTTCAAGTAAGGGATTGGGATTATCCAGTTCTTCTACTTCGCCCATGTCCAAGATTCGATTGACCTCTGCTAAACGCAAGGTCTTTTCTTTTAACATATCTGCCTTTTCAAATGGTTTTGTCACCTCTTCTTTTGCTACCTGGAGCTTGTATTGGACATCTGACAGTCTATTTTCTAGCTTGGATAGTTCTTCATCAATTCGATCCAAAACGTTGTCTAAACGCTGAATATTGCCTTCTGGGCTTTCACCAAAATGACCATTGTAAGAAAGATTTCCCTCAATCATAAAATCCATTGCTTGAGCAATCTGATTGAAGAATGCTGAAACTTCAAATCCACGATAGTTACCAATAGGCATACTGCCTTCAGCTGGAACCAATGGTAAAATTTTCATCAATTCTTCTGCTGCTTCTTTTTTGTCAGAATAAGTCTTACCTAAAATCTCTATTCCGTTGAATAGGCCATCTCCTTGTAATTTAGGCTCACGTCTTTTAATATCTTCATTTGCTTTTTCAATTTGCCCTTTTAATCGAATAATCTCTGATGGATAATGTTTTGCAATTTTATCTTCCAACTGATAGAGGTTAGATTTATAATTGGATTCCAACATTCGTAACTTCGATACTTCAACATCTAAATCCATCTTTTCTTTAATAAGTGGATTACCAGTCGCAAGTGCTTTAATTTCTGCATAGTTCAAGGTATTCTCATCAACATCATCAGCCACGCGCACAGGTGTTTTTGAGGTCATAATTTGGGAGATAAACTTTTGCTTATTTTCAATGGTCTGCCAAAGGTACGCATCAAAGGTATTCTCGGTCACATAACGGTAGATATAGACATCCTTGTTTTCATTCCCCTGACGCACGATACGACCAGACCGTTGCTCCAAATCAGCTGGCCTCCAAGGAACATCTAAATCATGTAAGGCTATTAGTTTACTTTGAACGTTTGTTCCTGCTCCCATTTTCGATGTAGAACCAAATAAAATGCGAACATCTCCACTTCTGACCTTGGCAAAGAGTTCTGCCTTTTGCTTTTCATTATTTGCATAATGTATAAATGCAATTTCATTTTCAGGAATTCCGAGTTCAATTAACTTGCCTTTCATATCATCATAAAGATTGAACGTCCCATCCCCTTTAGGTGTAGACATATCACAAAAAACTAGCTGTGCTGACCGTTGTTCGCTCGATTTTTCCCAAATGGAAAAAATATTTTTTGTGCAAACATTGACCTTACTCTCCGGATCATCTGGTAGTAAGGTATTGATTAACCGTTGATCCAAGGCAATCTTTTTTCCATCATTTGTTATTCGCAACATATTATCTTCATGAGGCTCAACTTTTCTATTCCGAACTTTATCAGCTCGTTCAGATAAAGTCTTTAAAATTTCTTTCTGATGGTTCGTAGGTCTGGTTAAAATTGTTTCGTAATGGGCTTGGGGTGTTGGTAAATTCAAAAGGTCTGCAGTTTTAATATCAGCCATTTCTTTAACAAAGGACATGAGTTCAGGCAAATTATAAAATTTTGAGAATCGTGTCTTACTACGATAGGAGTCACCCTCTGGAGATAGTTCGATGGCAGTAACTGTTTCACCGAATGTAGAAGCCCAGGAATCAAAGTGGTGTAGTCTAAAGGAACATTCATTTCCTTATGATAATCATCCTCGAATCGTAATTGAAATTCCGAATGGTAATCTGGTAGCGACAAAAGTTTTGATATAATATCGTCTATCTCCTTGTCATGTCGCAAAGATTCTTCGTAATTGCTCTCGTAAATTGATTTCTTGTGTAATAGTTTCATTTGATTAACTCCTTCTGATAAATTTGTTTTATGATTGCCTCTAGAACTGGTACTACTATGGAATTTCCGGCTTGTTGATAGAGGATACTGGATTTCTTGTTGGTTTTTTCTGGATATACAGTTCGTAATAAATCAAAGTCTAAATCAGTAAATCCCATCAAGCGGAAACATTCTCTTTCTGTTAGATAGCGATATTTCCCATTTGTAAGTTTAATAAACCCAGCATTTGGCACTCGTGTTTGCTTCGTAGAAATGGTATAGCAATAATCTTGAATGATATGAACTCGTTCAGTAAAAACTGACTGACAAGCTTTTTCAATATATTTTAGAATTGAAGGTTGGGTGACCAGATACTTCTCGGCTACATCTTTCTCCAAAAATACCTGCATCGACGGAGATTTCATGCGTTCCAATTTTGAAAAATCAAATGGGTTAACTTCGCCAAGAAAACTCACTACAAAGACACGTTTCCGTTTTTGAGGTATTCCAAAATCATAGCTGTCCAAAACCCAATAGCAAGATGAATAGCCTAAATATTCCAGTTCAGATAGATAGGTCTCAAATGTTGGTTTCATTTTCTTATCTAGTACACCTACGACATTCTCCCATATGACCCATTTAGGTTTTTTGACAGCATTTTTTAAAATCATAATTGTCTCAAACAATAGTGAACTTCTCGTATACGAACCTTTCCTTCCCCCTCTTTTTAGTCCAGAACGTGAAAAATCCTGACAAGGACTACCATGCATTAACAGGTCAATCTGAACATTTGGTAAGGAATACCCTTTAACGGATTGAGGAATAAAATTCTCGTTATAGAGGACGTTATAACTTTTTACACAATTACTATCAATTTCAACATAGTCTATCAATTCATGAGGGACCTTCTGATTTAGTAGTGCTTTCCGAAAAGCACCAATTCCTCCAAATAATTCAACAACTCTCATGGTTTTCAACTGCTTTTCCCTCCTTTTCTATAGCGGCTAATCGCTTGCCAATTTCATAAACAACAGGTACCGTTACTGCGTTACCTGCTTGCTTATACAATTGCGAATTGGAAGAAACACTACTGGCTCGATTAAATGCCCAGTCAGGAAAACCCTGTAAACGAAAACACTCTCTTGGAGTTAATTTACGAATTCGCAATTGATTCGTTACAACTCCAAGAGAGTTACCAGTTACTAAGGTTTGAGCAACCTGTTTTCCAACTCGTCCTCTACGAAAATTTGATGATGGATAAGCAAAATTAAGCGAGTCACCTTCAACAGCAATCTCGAATCCCTTATTTGTATTTGAACGTATGTAAAGTCCTCGTTTCCTCGGTATGCGTTTTTCCAAGACAACTCCGTGTCGATCTTGTGCCGTTAACGTGAACATAGGTTCTGTTGGGTCTTTCATCCGCCGTCCCCTTTGCCTTTTAAGCAATTTATCAGGTGTTAGGATAGGATAAGCAATTTTTACCCCCTCACCTTTATTAGTAGTCAAAGTGGGGGAAATGCCGCTCGATGAATAAACATTTCCATTTAACCCACTTCCTGAAGGATTTATATTTCCTAGACATGTTGGACTTGATAAATTAGTCTGTTTACTTTTTCGTCCGATAGGAAAAATGAACTGTCGACTTCTTCCTCTAGAATGTCCAATAATATAGACTCTTTCCCTGTGTTGAGGGACACCAAAATATTTGCTGTCAAGTACCTGCCATTCAACATCATACCCCAGTTCATTAAGCGAGGCGAGGATAGTTCTGAACGTCCTCCCTTGGTCATGATTGAGTATGCCCTTAACGTTTTCAAGCAGTAAAAACCGTGGTTGGATTTGTTGGGCCGCTCTAGCAATCTCGAAGAACAGAGTTCCTCTAGTATCATTAAATCCCAATCTTCTTCCAGCGAGCGAAAATGCTTGACAAGGGAATCCACCACAGATGCAATCAATTTTTCCTCGGAGCTTGCGGAATGACTTATTGGATATTTCTCGTATATCATGAAATTCAACTTCTCCTCCCGTATCAAAAATAGCTTGGTAGGAATTTCGAGCAAAGCGGTCTATTTCACAAAAACCGACACAAATGTGACCAGCTTGTTCAAGTCCTAATCGAAAACCTCCAATCCCTGCAAATAAATCCAAAAAATACATTATTCCTCCTTTCTGACAAAAGAAAAAAACGACTAGATTTCTCTAATCGTTCTAATAATCAAGTTATCAAACCTTTTTATGTAGTCTGAAAATACTCAGGTTTAATTTTATCAATCAAGGTGCTTGCGATGGAGTTAACCCCAACATGCATCAAGATTGGATCTTCAAAATCCACCTGACTTGCATACTGTCTTGCAATTTGATGAGCAACACTAGCCTCAAGTCTGTATTTAGAAGCTTCTAACAAAGCTTGTGCTAATTCATTACTATACAAATCAACTGGGCTAATCACAGTTCCTGCCATTGGTCTAACTCCTTTCCATCTACAGATAAATATATCTTATTTACCTTCATTATATCACAAAAGTCTTGATTGTGAATGGATAACTGCTTAAATGAGAATGGCTTACGAAATTCATCTAAAACATCTGCTTTTGAAACCATTCCAGCCTTATATTTTTGAAGTAAACCTGTCGGATTATCATCCGTCTGAACTCCATATATAAAATCGAATTGATGAATCCGTTCATTTGAGCGAAGCCGATTCTGAAATACAAACTCAGCGAAATCTATCACATCATTAGAAGCCTTATGACTATTGAAATAGTGACATTTGTATTTAGAAGTTGTAAAGATTGAAGGAAAATCTGTCAGTTCAAACTCTAAAATAATTCCTTCCTCATCCACATTCCCAAAAAATTTCGAACTAGCATTATTGGCATTTAGAAATTCTACCAAACGATTGATATATTTTTGAGCTTGTTGAAAATCCGAAGTGATATAAAATCCAGCACCAAAATCAAGTTCATGTCCTAAGTTGAAATCTACCTTTATCCCTTCCAACAAAGACGGAAGATGTCTTTTTAAAGTAGCATGATACCATTTATTGTGTGATAAATTCTTAATTTGCTTACTTATTAAATCCATTTTAATACCTCTATTGTCATTCTGCAAAAAGGAAAACAAGGTCAAACTTCCTCTTCGCCTTCACTTACATAATCGTCATCTTCTTCAAACTCTTCAAAGTTGTGTTCTTTCTTGGGTTTAATGACCTTCATATAGTAACCTACACACAAAACTCCTATAAGAAATAGACCTATGATAATATAGCTTCCAACTGAAGAATTTTGTTTCGGTTCTTCTTTCTTGGCAGGTTTTTCTTCGACAACTTCTTCAATCTTTTGTGGTTTGACTGCAACCGTATTAGTTGATTCAATTAGGTTAAGCAAATCCTGTTCAGAAACTTCTGTCAGTAATTGTACGTTCTGTCCACCTTTATCATGATCAATAATCAAATGAAATACCTTACCTGACTTACTTGAAAATGTGACGAATTGTCGCTTTGTCGCAACAGATTCGGTAATTTCATAATCTTGATTATTAGCATCTACATTTTCTGTAACTTGCCCCTTAGCATTGCTTTGCTCGGAGGCTTGAGGATTGACCGAAATTGCTACTGGCTGACTATTTGTGTCTGTATTTGGTGAGCTTGCATAAATAGTTTGGCAACCACTAAAAAGCATAACTAACCCAGCGAACCTCACAAAACTAAATAATCGTTTCATGCGACAACTCCTTTTCAAATAGAACTTTTTTAGTAAATTCTTCAAGTGATAGATTTGATTTTTCAAAGACAACAATGACCTCTTCATAAATTAAATCTTGTTCATCCTGCAAAACCTGAGCCAAATCTTGGTCAAGTTTTTGCTTTTTTTCTAGTAACTTTTCTTTCTTTTTTTGCAACATTTGGATATCTTTACGCATATATTCCTCCTTATAATCCAAAATTTATGTAATAACATTGTGCCGCCATCTCACGAGGAAGATAGCCTGTTGAAATCACGAACTCCCCTTTAACATTCATTTCTGATATAACGATACTTCCATCAGGATTAACTCGCTCGACAAATGCAATATGACCGTAGGTAGGGTCCGCATAGGGTACAGTTGGTGGCATACATACTGCAGTACCAGCTCGTGCCTCCCGACTAACTGGATAACCGTATTTTGCAGCGTAGAAAGCCCACTCTCCTCCATTTCCCATTGGGGAATGTTGGATTGGCTTTCCAAGTTGTGAAAAGCGATTATATACATACCAGGTGCATTGCCCAGGGTAACCACCGTTTAAGGCTGCAACATGGCTAGGATTTGGTGGTGGAAAATTACCACCTGTCAAATTTACGTCGTAAACTGATGATACATTTCCTGGAAGACTGATCCCTGTACCTGAAGGAAAAGAAGCTTCTAAGTTCCCTTTGGATTCTCGTAGTATCTTATAATGCTCTAAATTCTGTGGCTTACTCGCAAATATTTCATGAACTAGACCATCCATATCTTTTTTAGAAACCGTTGCGATTAATTTTCGATACAAATCTGGAACTCGTTTTTCTACAATAGTTTTCTTCCCACTTGTGTCAAACACTTCTTCCTTGACTGTTCGGTACCGTATTTCCTTCTCCTCTTGGTAGGAAACATGGTACATCTGCTCATATAATTGTCTCATAGCAGGTTCAACACTTGCTTGGTCTTTTATTTCACCGAAACGAGCTGTCAGATAGGCTAATAAGACATGCGGATCATGGCCAATTTGTTCCCTACCTTTTACAATGTATTCATCATATCCAGGTTTTGACTCCTTCAATCTCGCCAACTGATTGGATAAAGTCAATTCATAAGTAGAGAAAATATGATTCAAGGCAATTAGCATTTCCTCTGAAGATAAATAAGATGTAGTGGTAAGTTGGTAAGAAACTGATGATAATGCACCGAACATAAATTGACTATCACCTTCAATTATTGAAGCTGCCTCAACAAAACTAGTGGAATCTGCATCATTTTGAGATAACTCCAAACCAGTTTCAAATGGTGATAAAGGTCTATCTGAGAAAATATTGCCACGCTCTTTGACTAATTCACCTTGACCGTGTATTCTTCTATTCTTTTTTCTAAGTTGAGAAGTATTTTCTTGGCTTTGCTGATGAATTAATTTTGTTTCCCCCTCATTTCTACGATGGGAAAACTTTGAGTCTGCATCAACGATTCTACTTTGATTAGTCACAAATCTACGAAATGGACTTTCGCGATGTTTTCTAACATTTGACTGATTGCTTTGTGAAACGCTTTTTCCTTGAATATGATTAGTTTTTGACTCTATATCCCCATGCTTCTTTATATATAATTCAGTTGAATTAACAAAGTCTTCATGAATACTTACAAGTTCAGGAGGTAGGGCATCCGTCTCAAGAGGAGTTGGTTGAATATCCTCCTCAAAACTTGTTTTGATTTCTGAATGTAGACTAGTCTGAACATTAGTTGCGTTGTCGTTCTGTGTTTGTGAAAATTTTTGATTTTCAAAAGAATTATGTTGATTTAATTGAACTTGTCTCCTCTGTGTCTGTGGCCTTGATTCAACTTGTAATCTTTCTGGTGGATGAGACTGTTGCGAACTTTCCTGATTAACCTTTTTAGTTCGTAAACTATCAAGTTGTATGGTTGATTTGTTTGCATCTTGATTGTTTGAATGTGTTTGCGGGGATTTATCATTTGATTTTTTGTGAATATGATTCTTCTTTTCTGACGTATCACCTTTAAGATGGTTACTCTCTAGTTTACTTCCCTTATGAATAATTTGGTGCTGAAAGCGAACTTTCTCATCAACTGCTCTCCCAGAAAAATCTTGCACTTCTTTCCGTTGTCCTATATCAGGTTTTGATTTTGAATAATGTTTCTTATTGGTCTCGCGGACCATTCGTTTTGACTTTCCCATTTCTCACCTAGCCTTTCTTGACCTCCTCTGGTTTGGTAGTCATCTTTTGATACAATATTGTATTCTTAGGAAATTGGTCTAAGAATGGGACAATGGTATTCCCAAAGAATAGTAGCCCCTCTCCTGCATTAGAGTTTGTCACATAATTTAGCTGATAAGGTGAAATTTTTAGCTTTCTAGCTAATATTTCTCTATCGCCAGAAGCCTGGTTTAACATCATGATAAAATCGGTGTTATCAAAAACATTTTCAATTTCTTTGCTTGCCAATAAATCCTTCACGTTCTGAGTTAATCCAGTTGGAATACCTCCCCACTTCCGAAACCTCTTCCAAATTTCAACAGAATACTGTGCTGTTTGTTCTTCCTTCAATAGTAAGTGAAATTCATCTATATAATAGCGAGTTGACTTTTGGCTCTGCCTATTTTGTGAAACCTTGTTCCATACCTGGTCTTGAATAACTAACATACCAATCTTTTTCAATTGGGTTCCTAACTCTTTAATATCGAAACATAAGAGGGACTTATTCAAGTCAACATTGGAACGATGATTGAAAACATTAAGGGAACCTGTCACATAAATTTCCATTTCAGTCGCTAATTTCCGGCCAACACTTTCCTCCTGTTTTAACAATAATTCATATAGGTCTTGTAAAATTGGCATATTCTCTGGTATCGGATTTTCAAAATACGCTTCATAGATTTTGGGAAGACACCTATCGATAACTGACTTTTCTGCTGCAGTTAAACCAGAACCACCTACAACCAATTCAAGCATAGACATAATAAAATTCGCTTTATCCTTCAAAGGTGCATCCCCATCCCCATAGTTAAAGTTTATATCCAAAGGATTTAGGTAATCTTTTGATTTTGCGGATACATGAATAACCTCTCCACCAAATGCTTCAACTAAAGCACCATATTCTCCTTCCGGATCACAGATGAGAATATCATCATCAGTTACTAAGATAGCATTGGAGATTTCACGCTTTGCTGAGAATGATTTTCCAGACCCTGGCGTCCCCAAGATTAAACCATTGGGGTTCTTTAGTTTCTTTCTGTCTGCCATAATTAAGTTATGGCTAATGGCATTTAGACCATAATAGATGGATGTACTAGAGGTCATGAATAATTCTTCAGTCATAAACGGAATAAATACGGCCGTGCTTGAAGTTGTTAATTGCCGCTTTATTTTAATGCAATTCATTCCTAAAGGTAGTGCTGATATTAAGCCTTGCTCCTGTTGGTAATCCAAACATTTCAGCATACAATTGTGGCGACTGCAGATGGTCGCCAACTGGGAGACTGCATTGTCCAGTTTAGCTTTTGACAATCCTTGGTTTAGAATGATAAACGAAACGAGAAACATCTTCTCATCACGACTTTGTAAATCATTCAATAGGTGTTTCAAATCAGTACCGTAGGTCATCAAGTCTGAAGGAATAATATCTAAATCATAACCAGAACGATAAGCTTTCTTCTGCTCTTCCATCGTCATCCGTTGAACATCGGTGAACTTACGTTTGACTAACTTTATCGCATCAACTTGATCCAAGGCTTGAATATGCAATGATAGAACCATATTCTCCTCTAGTGAAAGTAATTCAGTTAAGAATCTATCAGACAATTCTGATGCTAATATCTGCACATGACTAGTCTGGCATAGGACATTATCCATTGAAAAATACTTCTTCTGAAAGTGAATTTTATCTGGTACGATTATAGAACGACAATCCCGATTTTCCAATTCATCAGGTAATGTAGATAAGTGCTCAGTCGGGTTCAAAATATGATGAAGTACAATCAAACGTTCAAATAGTTTTCGTATCAAGCAATTTTTGTGTTCTAGTACCTTTTCTTGTTTCGAATGTTTCTTGAATTATTCTGATACCTTTACTACCTTTACTAACAATAACTTCTTCATCTTCATACATTTCTGAATTTTCTTGACGTATTACCTGGTAGTTTATTTCCTCTTTCCTTTCAACAGTCTCCTGGCCAACTACCTCATTCACAATAATTTGATATGGGCTATTATCTTTTAGTAAAATTCTTGTTGGAGGAATACTTGCAAACACATATCCATTAGGTGGTGTCACTTCAAGTGTTACCTCATCCCCTCTGTTGCCGGTTATTGTATGTCCGTCTCCAACTTTTTCTCCATCCTCTGTTACAAACTCAATATTCTTAGAAATTGATTCAGGAATAACAGGAGTGTTATCAACTTTTTCAACAACCTCAATATAGTTGTGATTAGAAGCAAATAAATCAAATCCATGTAGGTTGCTTCCATCACCAATCGACATAATTGCAAGACGAGTTTTTAACGGATTGATTGTAGAGTTTTTCCATGAGTTGATTCTTCCACTCGTCTTGTATGTTTTTCCGTCAATTATAAATTCAATATTTGAATTTACTTTTTGGTCGGTCACATTCAATTGCTGAACTTCCTCTTCAGTAAGTTCTTTCAAATGCTTAATAGATTTCCCTGTTTGTGGTTCTATTGAAAACTCACTATTTAAAACTAAGAAATATTTTTTAGTAGCTGATTTCAACCCCTTTAGTCTACCATCAATGATGTTAGTTGATAACTCCTTGTCACCAACCTGCACTTTTAAATAGCCTGCATTTGATTTCTGATATGCTGAAGCCATTTCATAGTATTGTGGAGTCTGAAAAAATCCTGTGACTAATTGACCATTTGTATCTCGTACATTGTCAGCTTCTGTCAATTCAAAATACCCGTGATGAGAATTTCGAGTTGTTAGAAATGCATATGCAGTGTAAGAAAGGTTCCCGTATATATTATAAATATCTTGACCTAAATAACGGTTCAATTGATATTCAACCATTCCATAATCTAATAATGGAACTTCACGACCATCAATCTCTGCGATTAGCTTACCGAGTTTATCACGCTTAAAATCTGAAAAAGTTTTAGGTTGTCCATTGACTAATAATTTGTATGGATAAGCTTCAGGAATACGAATAGCCTGATAATTCTCAGTAAGGCTCGAATGTGCCCCCTTAGCAATCTCCAAACTTGTATCTGTATAATCAACAACGAATTGATTCCCATTTAGAGTACCCCAATCTTTACTACTCCCATCTACATCATTTCGATGAGAAATTACTTCATTGGCATATACTGTAAATGAATTTACAGATGAAATTTGTGTAGAATTAAGACATATAAGTCCTATGGTAAGAGAAACCAGTCCAATAGTTAATTTACGTAGACAAAATTTACATTTTTTTGAAATCATAAGTTATTTCCTCCAAAATCTTGTTTCACTTGGTTTGAATAATAGGCACCAATAGTCTGAGGTGCATTAAAAGCTGTTGTTAAAATATAAGCTCGGATATTTCGAATGTTTGTATCAACCTTTGATAAACATTCGCAGATGTAGTCAATATGATACATTGTCAGCTGTCTAAATCTATCTTTTACAAAGTCAATCGGCAATCGCATCTGATTGATTGAAATTGTTCCATCATGCTGATAAAACACATCAGCTATCACTGGTAAAACCTCATCCCATTCACATAATTTTTCTCGACAACCTGACTGTACTAATAATTCATACTGTACTTGTTTCTTTAATTTCTCAAGTTCATCCCCCTCTTCAATAGATTGATTGATATAAAATGAAGTATCATCTGTTGTATTATTTGTTGAATTATTTGGTAATGGTTGGTTCAAATTGACACTATGCATTGGGTCATTCTGACCTGATGCAGTAGAACTTTTTGAACGAGTGCATTGGGTCAAAATGAACTTTTCCATTGGGTCATTTTGACCCAATGCATTAGTTAATGTAGAATTTATTCCTTCATCCAATGCTTTCTCTGCAATTTGATTTCTTTTTATTTTTACCATTTCCTGTAATTCAAAAATTCTTTCTAAGTCCAATGAATACCACTTGGTTTTATCCCTTGGATCTTTATTGTAATTGGCAGTTAAAAGAAAACCTGCTTTTTCGAGTTTTGAAAAAGTCCTTTTAACTGTTTCATAACTAAGATATGAAAAATCGGACTCATGCCAAGCCCGAATCGAATTATATGTCCAATATCTACCATCGTGGAAATTTTTCCCATTTTGTTTATTTACTTCTAGCCAGAAATTTATTTGTTGGAGTACAATTGCTTCATTCAAACCTATTTCTCTGGCCAAGACAGGATTTGCGACAATTGGTCGCTCATCAAACAAGAGAGCATTCATAGACACCTCCTTTAAATATTCTTTAAAAAGAAAAGCAACCAGAAGAATTCTGATTGCTCGATAAGTTTAAAACGAATGATGCATGATAGATTTAATGAGATTTATTGATATAATCAAACCAAAAAATAAACCAAAAATAGTTAAAAGTATTGAGAATATTTGATTAAATAGCAATATACTTACTATTTCTTTAGTGTAAGTCAAAATGTTAAAAAATTATAAAGGAAAGCTAAAAAAGCCCGTAGAATCAGGCTTTTACGCTGAGTTAATTCTAAAAAAAGGTACCAAATTTTCTTTCAATTTTATTGGCTTTACATACATGTCCAATAAACCATTGAATAATTGCCATGTAAAACCTCCTTTGTATTACTTCATTGAAAAAAGCCGTCAAACGGCTTGTTTTGTCCTATTATAGCAAAATTAAGACAGTTTGTCATATTCATTGATAAATGAATATGAATAGTTGCTTATTAGGGGAACAAAAGTCATAACCACCCGTGAAAACGGGTGGCTTGTACACCGGCTGTAAGCCGTTTCTCTCCAGCGACGTCTAAAGACGTTCGCTGAACTTCG